>CAZQXY010000038.1:0-12895 GCA_964597455.1 uncultured Desulfovibrionaceae bacterium | reverse complement strand
GCCGTTTCTCCGGAGAAATCAAGCACTTTATCCCAATCGAACTCGACATCCTTAATACGATCGTTCACCAAATCCCCAAATATTATCGCTCCCAGGCCAACCATCTTTGCGGCTTCTTCTTTATTGGCCAGATCGGGGTTTTTCTCGCGGATAATATTTTGCGCCATATCAACCGCTTTGTCTATCACTTCTTCGAGGAAGATTACTTTCCCTTCACGTGTAGACATTCTGCCATCCTTAAAATGAATCAAACCGAAAGGAACGTGGGTACAAGCACCGGCCCAGGAGAAACCCATCAGCTCGAGCAGCTTAAAAAACTGCTTAAAGTGCAGTGTTTGTTCCGCCCCAACTACGTACAGAAGTTTACTGAAGCGATATTGTTTATACCTGTAAATTGCCGCGGCGAGGTCCCTGGTCATGTACAGGGCTGCACCGTCTTTCTTGCGCAGCAGGCAGGGAGGCAGCCCGTAGGGCTCCAGATCCGCCAGCAAGGCCCCCTCGCTTTCCTTCAGCAGGCCTTTCTCCCGCACCAGTTCTACCGTTTCGTCCAGCATGTCGTTATAAAAACTTTCCCCTTGATAGGAATCGAATTCAATACCCATCAGCCGGTACAAACGCTGGAATTCGAGGAGACTCAAACCGCGAAAATGCTCCCACATACCCACAGCGTCCTCGTCCTCCAACTCGAGTTGCCTAAACCAGTAACGCGCTTCTTCCTCAAGCTCAGGCTCTTTTTCCGCCTCCTGGTGAAACTGCACGTAGAGCCGGTAAAGATAATGTACAGGATTTTTTTCCAGCTGAGAGCTATCGCCCCAGCGCCGGAAGGCCACGATTAATTTACCAAACTGCGTTCCCCAATCACCAATATGGTTAATACCCACCACGCGGTATCCCAGTGCCCTGTAAAGCCGGTAAAGGGCACTGCCGATAACAGTGGAACGCAGATGACCCACACCAAAAGGTTTGGCAATATTGGGCGCGGAATAATCAATAACTACGGTATGATTATGCTCTTCCTCTTTCCCATAGTCGGCACCGCTGCCGGTTATCTCTTGTAATAGCTTTTCAAAGAGATAAGGGCGGTTGATATAGAAATTGAGGTAAGGGCCTTTATTCTGAGCTTCTCCCGGAAAACTACCCGGCTTTATCCGGTCGGCAAGTTCGGCGGCAATCATATGTGGCGGTTTTTTTTGCAGGCGCGCCAGCGTAAAGCAGGGAAAAGCATACTCTCCCATTCCCGCCTCAGGAGGAATCTCCAACAACGAAGCGACCTCAGCAGAGCTCATCGCTGTCAGTGAAGAAAGTAAGCCGGCGATTTCTTCTTTAAAGGTAAGCAAACCGATCACGTTCCTTTAATTAAAATTTGCATTACAGCGTTGTCAAAAAATATTTTGTCCTAAAAAGTAGTATAATTAAAACTATCCTCTTCATTATTCTACCTTAACTGTGAAAGGAATACAATTCCGTAAGCTATTTATTGCTCGGGGTTAATATAAAAAGGACGGCTGATTTCAAAACTCAGCGCAGAATATCCGGCCGGGAGCCGCCAGGTGTTGCCCTCCACTTGAAAAGCCAGGCGGTCCTGCGGCAAATTCTCTCCCAGTGTAAGCAGCAACGCATCAACAAAAAGGGCTGCCAGCGCTTTTTGTTCCGGGCTGCCCCCGGATGGAAACAGTTTTATTATTGAAGGCGTCCAGTCCAGGACAATACAATCTTCCTGCAGCTCAACTTTAGCCAGTTCCGGCACTTCGTCAAACAAAAGCCTGCTTTCCTTCAAAACCATATTAACCATCTCCTCGGGAGTAAAAGGTTTGCGCCCCAGTTGTATTACCTCACGGGGAAGCAGGTAGTATTGTTCACCGGAACGGTGTGGGAGATAAATCAATTTTGTATTTTTCCCCGGGGAACGTGAAGGGAAGGTCCTGTCCAAGGAAAGGTCTGCGGCACCAAATGTTGCGGCCTCTTCGCCCGAGAGCAGAAAGCGTATCCCCTGTACAGAGGGAAACTGTGAAATAGTAGAGATAAGAGAATTGAAAATGCCCGTTATCTGGCTTGCCCCCCCCAATTCGCTCAGTTCTTCCGGAAGGTCGATCGTTGCAAGACCTTCATTAAAAGCAATATTGATGCCGGTATCCTTGGGAATGGTACGGGAGAGATTACTTAAGCGCCGCGGTCCCTTTACCAATTCGTTTATTGCGGTCTGCATTGTCAACAGGTTTCTTTTAATCCCGCGATTTACAGGAATAAGATGCGCAGCTTTTTCATCAAAAAAATAAAGCTCCAGGTACGCCGTATCTGCGGGAAGATCAAATGCTACCGGATGGTATATTTCCTCCTCCGTCTCATTCTCTTCGGCTACATCCGCCTCCGCAGTCAGGAACCTGTGAACGGGAATATCCATAACAAAGATGTTGCCGTCATTGCCGGCGAGAGTGAGAATATTGCCGTTACCCGACAGGGCCAGCTTTTCTATCCTGGTTGCCATCTCCAGTTTCTGCAGAATGTTGCCGTTCCTGTCAAAAACGAGCACCTTGTTAAAGTCATCACTGTATTCCTGCCAGGAAGAAGCCACAATCCTCTCTCCATAATAAGAGATATCCAAAAGAGATCCGCCGGGAATCCGCTTGTCCCAGAGCAGGTAACCTTCTTTATGAAAAACAAACAGGTTGCTGCCGGACCCGGAAAAAGAGCTGTAAGCAAGAATACGTTCTCCATTATCCGCAATCTCCAGCCAGCTAATCTTGTCGCTTACCGAACAGGTGGAGATCAGCCGGGGTTTTGCATGGATATCAAGTCTGTATAGAATTATCTTATCGCCGTTATAAGTAACGGCATAATTCCCGCAGCCGGAAACAGAAGCAAGCAGAGCTTCTTCCTCAAAGACAACCCCGCCACCTCTCAGGTATACGACTGTATTGACCTCCTCCCCTTTTTCAAGATAACAAATATCGCCTCCGGGCAGGATGTTCAGCTTGAGCAGGGGGCCTGTTTTCGTCTCCTGGAGCGTTGTTCCCCACTGGTCCAGGAGATAAAGAGTATGCCCGTCTTCTTCTGCCAGCGAAAACGCTAAATAAGCTCCATCATCTGCAAGGGCAAGCAGCTCAACTTTCCCTGTAAAATTGTTTTCCCAGAGAACACGTCCGTTATCGTTCATGAAATATACCTTGCCCTGATCTGTGCCTGCAGCCAGGTAACGCCCATCAGGTGTCAGCGCGGCGGATAGAGGAAGGCCTTCGGGGGTAAATTCCCATTTTAGCTGTCCCTGATCATCGATCATATTTACAGAACGTGAATCCAAGCTGAAAAGGATACTGCTGCCCGTATCGGATACCGACAGGGAATAAACTGTCATCTCAGGGTTTACTACGGAGAAACGGCCGCGGAGATACTGCTCGCCTGAATTTTCCAGGCCGCTTACCACCGGTTCAATCGGCGATTCTCCCTGAGAAGGGGGAGGAACCTTGGGTATACAGGCGGAAACAAATAATAAAGACGACAGGAGCATAAAGACAACTATTCGCTTGCTGCTTTTTATGAAATTCTTCCTTATCCGGCAAAATAATGTCTGGATCACAACCTGACCTCTTTTGTCTTTTTTTGACAGCCTTTATTTGATAGCCTTTGGGATTAAACCGGCTCGGGACTTTCCGCTGCCTGCAGCTCTTCACGGTATTCCTGAATACTCCTCTCCATCGGCAGGATAAAGTAAAAAGTGCTTCCTTTTTCTTCCTGGCTTTCTTCCAGGCCGATTTTCCCTCCATAATGCTCAATTATCTCCTTGCAAATGGCCAACCCCAAACCTGTTCCGCCCAGATAACGGGATCGGGCTTTATCCACCCTGTAAAAGCGTTCGAAGATATAAGGAATTTCCTCTTCCGGAATGCCGCAACCCGTATCCTGCACAGTGACTCGAACGTTATTTTCGTCGCTTACAGCGATAAGCTTCAGCCATCCGCCGGGGGGAGTATACTTTATGGCGTTGTCCAAAAGATTAAAAAGAACCCTTTTCAGGGCTTCCGGGGATACATTAAGCAATGGAAGCTTTTCGTCGATTTCCGTAAATAGTTTTAATTCCTTACGATCCACACGGAGCTGTATAGAGGCCAATACTTCTTCCAGGAGAGCTTTTAAGGGGAATACCTCCACTTTCTCGGCTACTTCCTGCCTCCTGGTCAACTCCAGAAGATCTTCAACCAGGTATATTAACCGCTGGGTTTCATGGTATATATCGTCCAGAAATTCCTTTTGCTCTTCAGGTTCCATCTCGTATTCCTGAATTGACTGTAAGCAGAGGTGTATGGAGGCCAGCGGCGTTCTCAGTTCATGGGATACATCCGCCACAAAGCGCGTCAAGCGCTGGTTCGTCTCCTTAATTCTGCTGGCCATAACATTGAATTGCTGCGCCAGCCGCCCTATTTCATCCCTGGAGGTTACGGGTATCTGCTGGTCAAGTTTGCCCTCAGCCATCTGTTGCGCAGCGCTTGTGAGCCTTTTAATCGGCCCCGTAAGATGATGTGAAAAAAGGACAACAAGTGCACCGGCAAAGAGCAGCGCAAGGAAAGTAAACATAAGGAGAAACCGTTGAACAGCCGCAAGCGTTTCATATACAGGATTGAGGGAGGAAGCGAGGAAGACAACCCCCAGCGGGGTGCCGTCCTCTTCCATTACGGGAACCGCCACCTGGAGGACCCACTGCTCAGAGGTATGGCTGTACTGAATACTGCAGCCTTTTTCCAGTTTAAGCGCATCCTGAATCTCAGAGCGCTCAATTTTTGAACCTGAGAGCCCTCCAATGCGCACCGAATCTCCCAGGACATGATTATCCGTGCCGACAATAACGACCCTGGCATTAATCTGCCGGCTGATATTCTCAGCAACGCTGCTCAAAAGAACCGGATCAGCATCGTCCCTCAAGTAGGATATAATAGATTGGGCGGCCAACCTGCCGGTTCGCTCGATGTTTTCTTCCTCGGAGGAGAGATAATGTTTCTCAAGCATATTTAAAAGCACAATCCCCGTCACCAGCATAATCGCCACAATAAGCAGAAGATAAGTTATTGTCATCCTCAGGCGAATACTTTTTAACATAATAAACCTTAGGTTTATCCCTCCCTAAATTTATAGCCTGCACCCCAGACAGTAAGAATATAACTTGGATCTGCCGGATGCTCCTCAATCTTCTCCCTTAAATGCCTGATGTGGACATCAACTGTGCGCAGATCGCTTTCGTAATCATATCCCCAGACTTCCTTCAGAAGCTGCTCCCGGGAATAAACCCTCCCGGGGCTGGAAGCCAAAAAGCTGAGCAGGGCGTATTCTTTGGAAGTAAGCGGCACCCTGCGGCCTCTAATTACAACTTTGTGTTTAATAAGATCTATTTCCAGGTCTCCCAGGTTAATATTTTTTTTCCCCGCAGCTCCCCCCTGACCGGCGCGGCGTAAAATAGCCTTGATGCGCGCCAAAAGCTCACGCGTATTAAAAGGCTTGGTCATATAATCATCCGCTCCCAGCTCCAACCCGAGAATTTTATCGATAGCTTCATCCCGCGCCGTAAGCATGATAATCGGTAGATCCGACCTGCGACGTATCTCACGGCAGACCTCATAGCCGTCAATTTTGGGCAGCATCAGGTCAAGAATAACGAGATCCGGATAACTTCCGGAGAGAGCTTGCAGGGCTTCTTCACCATCATAGGCAACATCAACCCTGAAACCTTCTTTTTCAAGGCCAAACTTGAGCGCTTTAGCCAGGGTTTTTTCATCCTCTACCAGTAAAATTTTTCCATACATCATCTATTCAGTTCCCCTTCGGGTTAATTTCACTATAAAGGGCTATTACCTGCTTGATATCCTCCCATACGGGACGTTTTTTCGCCGGATCGCGTAATAGAGCCGCCGGGTGAAATGTGGGCATCAGCATGCGACTGCCAAATTGATGCCATTTTCCCCGTTCTTTGGTTATATATAAGTTCGGGGAACGAAGGAGTACCTTTGCGGACACGGCGCCAAGTGTTACAATAATCTGCGGATCGATCAGCTCAATCTGTTTCTCCAAGAGGGGATAACAGATCCCAATCTCCTCCGGCAACGGGTTGCGGTTCCCGGGAGGACGGCACTTAACGATATTGGCAATATAGAGCTCCTCCCTCTTCCATCCGGCGGCTGCAAAAATGCGATCGAGCAGCTTGCCGGCCGTGCCCACGAATGGACGGCCTATTTTATCTTCCTCGCCGCCCGGACCTTCACCAATAAACATAATTCCGGCGTGTGGGTCGCCCTCACCAAAAACTACATTCGCAGCTCCTTGTCGCAACGGACAGCGTTGACAGTTAAGACAGAGTTCCCGCCACTTATCCAGAGAATTAACGTGCAATGCTTTTTTTAATAACAAATCGTCCATAACGGTTCCCCCCCATCCCAGATCTAGCAAACTTCCCTTGCAACAGGGTTGCAACAGGGGACGGTTCTCTGTTTGGTGCAACAGGGTGGTGCAACAGGGAAGGTGCAACAGGGGACGGTTCTCTGTTTCAAGCCTGACCCCGATGCGACAGGGATGCGATGCGACAGAGAAAACCGTCCCCTGTCGCACTGTCGCAGGCATTACCTGTGCTAATTGGTTATATTCTTGATTTTTTCCGGGATTCCTTTTTGAAAATAAATGAAAAAGAAAGGGCGTAAACCCTTTCAATAATATTTTTCAAGAACAATCAGCCTGTCAAGGCTGCCTTCAGTAATTATTAAACCCTTATACTGCCTATATACAACCTTATACTCTTTATACTCCCCTGATCTGCATACGCTCCGCATCGGTCAGCAGCTTAACATCGATCCCGGGCATCGCTTCGCCCAGCCCGCGGGAGATCTTCGCCAGGAGCTCGGGATTATCGTAATGCAAAGTCGCTTCAACAATTGCCTTGGCCCTTTTCTCCGGTTCTTTGGACTTAAAAATGCCGGAACCGACAAAAACCCCGTCTGCACCCAGCTGCATCATTAAAGCCGCATCAGCAGGGGTGGCAACTCCCCCGGCGGCAAAATTGGCTACAGGTAACCTCCCCAGTTTTTTAACCTCCAGGACTAGCTCGTACGGGGCCCCCATCTCCTTGGAAAGCGTCATAAGCTCATCATCAGGGGCGCCTTGTACCTGTCGGATCTCATCGATCACCCGGCGCATATGCCGCACCGCCTCAACCACATTGCCGGTCCCCGGCTCGCCTTTGGTGCGAATCATGGATGCACCTTCCCCGATACGGCGCAGGGCTTCGCCCAGGTCTCTGCAGCCACAGACAAAAGGTATCGTAAATTGATGTTTATTAATATGATACTTTTCATCCGCAGGAGTAAGGACCTCGCTTTCATCTATATAATCCACACTCAGGGCTTCCAGTATCTGTGCTTCGACAAAATGCCCTATACGGCACTTGGCCATAACAGGAATAGTAACGGCATCCATGATCTCCTGAATAATCTGGGGATCCGCCATGCGCGCCACACCGCCGGCAGCCCTGATATCCGCCGGTACTCTTTCCAGGGCCATTACCGCCACCGCACCTGCCGCTTCAGCGATTTTAGCCTGCTCAGGGCCGGTAACATCCATGATAACCCCGCCCTTTTGTATCCCGGCCATCCCTTTTTTTACCCTGAATGCATCTTTCTCGATCATCATTAAACAACCTCCTGCTTTTTGCCAAAACCTTACCATATTGCTATATTCGAATTTAATTTACGACTATGCTGGTCATATTTTACTACATTAAAAAAGTGTTAACAAGCCGCATAAGACAATTTTTGCAAAATTAATAACCTGGATTTACCGGCTCACTGTATTCTTACCACGGACAATCAGCCCAGGGCACTGAAAAAGTCCGCTTTTGTCATCCTGGGCGTAAGCGGCGGAATAACGAAAAAGGCAATCTTTCGCTGTAGTGCTAGATTTTATATCCGGTCAGGAGCCTGCTTTTTTGCCGCTGCCTCTCCAGGGCGATCTCCACCAATTTGTCGATCAGTTCTCCATAGGGTAGACCGCTGTGCTCCAAGAGCTTGGGATACATGCTGATCTCTGTAAAACCCGGCATGGTATTGATCTCGCTGACGTAGATCTCCTTTTCTTTCTCCCGGTAAAAAAAGTCAACTCTCCCCAGGCCGCTGCATTCTATTGCCTGAAAAGCCTGTATGGCATAGCGCCTTATTTTTTCCCCGGCCTCCGCTTCCAGGGGTGCGGGAATGATCAGCCTGGAGCGGTTATCGATGTACTTTGCCCGGTAATCGTAAAAATCGCCGCTGGGGATAATCTCCCCGGGTACGGATGAAACCGGGTCGTCGCCTCCAAGGACGCTGCATTCTATTTCCCGCCCGTCAATAAAAGTCTCCACAATTGCTTTTCGGTCATAGCGCAAAGCTGCTTCTATTCCTGCAATAAGCTCCCCCTGATCCGAAGCCTTGCTTATTCCCACGCTGGACCCCAAATTGGCAGGTTTGATGAAACAGGGGTAACCTATTTTTTTCTCAATCATTTCGATGATAGAATTCCGTTCCCTGTCCCACCGGTAATCCTTAAAGGCAATAAAATCGGCAACAGGGAGCCCACTATGTTGGAAAAGGATTTTCATAAACTCTTTATCCATGCCGACAGAGGAAGAAAGTACGCCTGCACCCACATAGGGTACGCCCGCAAGCTCAAGCAAACCCTGAACTGTGCCGTCTTCACCATAGGGCCCGTGGAGAACCGGGAAAACAACATCCAGGGGGATAAATTCCATCTCCCTGCCCTTCTCCTTGAAATCATTCTTCTCCTTGAAACCATGCTCCTGAAAAAGAATTAATCCCGGAGAAAGGGGATCAGTTGCCAGAGCGGCGAAGAAACAGTCTCCCGGTACTTCTTTTTGCCGCAGCGCCTGGAGCGGGTCCCCTCCTGCCAGCCACCGGCCATCTTCTGTAATACCTATGGGAATGAGATCATATTTGTTTTTATCCATCGCGGCCATGACCGAGGCGGCAGAAAGCAACGAAACGGCGTGTTCACCTGAACGCCCCCCAAATAAAACGCCTATCCTTATTTTGCCGGCCAAGATCTTCACCTCTTTGAAGTTGAGGAAGCTCCCCGCTTAATCCGGGGAGCTTTCCGCTTTAGTTTGTCAAAAAAACCTTAATTTCCCTCTTTTTCAGCTTTAACAGCGGCAATGATTTTCTCCGCTTCCTGGAAAGGAACTTCTTCGTAATGAGAAAATTTCATTACGAAAGAGCCTCTACCCTGCGTCATTGAGCGTAAATCTATCGCATAATCATACATTTCAGCCATGGGGGCCTGCGCCTTGATCGTCTGCTCACCCTCACCGGGGACCATCCCCTGGATACGGCCTCTCCTGCTGTTCAGATCACCCATAATATCGCCCATATAATTCTCCGGAACAGTTACCTCTACAACCATAATCGGCTCCAGAAGGACGGGATCGGCCTGGTCGATAGCACCCCTTAACGACATGGAAGCGGCAATTTTAAAAGCCATCTCGGATGAGTCTACCGTATGGTAAGAACCATCGTAAAGGGAAACTTTAATATCCACCATCGGATAACCGGCCAGATTGCCTTCGGCCATGGCTTCAACAACACCCTTCTCCGCAGCCGGTATATACTGGCGGGGTACAACTCCGCCAACAATCTTATCTTCAAAAACGAAGCCTTCACCCCGGGGCATAGGGCTTATCTCCAGGAAAACATGACCATACTGGCCGCGTCCGCCGCTCTGCTTCTTATATTTGCCCTCTTTTTTGGATGTCCCGCGGATGGTTTCTCTATAGGGAATTTTAGGCGGAGTAAGATTGACTTCCACACCGAATTTTTTGGCCAGACGCTCTACAATAACGTCGAGGTGGGTATCCCCCATACCGGAGATAAGGATCTGCTTTGTTTCTGTATTTCTTTCCATGCGGAAAGTCGGATCTTCTTCCAGAAAACGGTGCAGGCCTGCGCTCACCTTTTCTTCATCGCCCTTGGATTTTGGCTCAACAGCAAAACTAATTACCGGGGCAGGAAAATCGATCGGCGGGAAGATAACGGGGCTGCCTTTATCACCCAGCGTATCCCCTGTGGCGGTCACCGCCAACTTGGCCACAGCGCCGATATCGCCGGCAACAATTTTATCTGTCTGCAGCTGGTTTTTCCCCCGCATAAAGAAAACACTTCCAATACGCTCCATCTTTTCTTTATTAAAATTATATACCTGGGCATCGGCCTTTAATACTCCTGAATTAACCCGGAAGTAGTTTACTCTGCCTACATAGGGGTCCGCCAGTGTCTTAAAAACCAGGGCTGAGAGAGGTTCATTCAGATCGGCTTTTTTGATTACTTCTTCTTCCTTGTTGGGGACGGTACCTTTTGCGGGAGGTTTATCCAGCGGGGAAGGCAGCGCGCTCTGTATCAGATCCAGTAAAGGCTGCATACCGTAATTCATTGTTCCTGAGCCGCAGAGGACGGGGACTATCCTGCCCTCCAGCGTCCCTTTGCGCAGCGCGGCATTTATTTCTTCTTCAGCCAGGGTTTCCTCTTCCAGATATTTTTCCATCAGCTCATCATCTGATTCGGCCGCCGCTTCGATCACTTTTTCCCGAAGTTCCTCCGCTTTTCCCAGCAGTTCCTCCGGTATATCTTCCTCCCGCACTGCAAGTCCGTCCTTGTCGGTATAGACAAGGGCCTTCATTTTAACAAGATCGACTACCCCACGGAAAGAACTTTCCTCTCCCAGGGGAAACTGCAAAGGGAAAACCTTCAAGCCGAAAAAGCTGCGCAACTGTTCCAGCACAGCATTAAAATTAGCGTTTTCCCTGTCTATTTTATTAATAAAAACCAATCGCGGCAGGTTGTACTTATCCGCATAACTCCAAACTTTTTCAGTGCCCACCTCCACCCCGGAGACGGCGCAGACAACAATAATCGCGCTATCCGCTACCCGCAGCGCCCCCTGTACTTCGCCCACAAAGTCAAAATACCCCGGGGTATCAAGCAAATTAATTTTTATCCCGTTCCACTCCAGGGGAGCCAGTGCAGTACTGATCGTTACCTGCCTTTTGATTTCATCCGGATCGTAATCCGTGGTAGTATTGCCTGCTTCTACATTGCCCAGGCGGTTAACCGCCCCCGAAGTATAGAGCATTGCCTCCGCCAGGGATGTTTTCCCCGCACCTCCATGTGATATTAAGGCTACGTTTCGAATCTGCCCGGTGTTGTAATTCTTCATAATTGCCTGCCCCTGCTGCCACAATCCACGAAATACAGGACAGGCTAACACCTCCTTCCTCAACAATGAGTTTACTTTATTTGATTACTTTTTATTCTGTTTCTCCCTGATATAGTTAATCAGGCCGCCTTTGGCCATTATTCCCTGCATAAAAGGAGGAAAAGGAGCTGCAGTGAAGATACGGCCGCTGGAAAGCTCGCTAATTTGCCCCTCTTCCAGCTTGATCTCCACCTGTTGTCCTTCTTTCAAAAAAGCTGCGGCTTCCGCCGACTCGAGAATGGGAAGCCCAATATTAATGGCATTGCGATAAAAAATACGTGCAAAGTTTTCGGCTATGACGCAACCTATCCCTGCCGCCTTGAGCGCCAGCGGGGCGTGTTCCCGGGAACTGCCGCAGCCGAAGTTTTTACCGGCAACAATAATATCACCGGGAGATGCCTTGGCTGCAAATGATGGATCGGCGTCCTCCATACAATGCAGAGCCAGCTCGCCCGGATCGGAAGTATTCAGATAACGAGCCGGGATAATCGCATCCGTATCAATATCATCGCCAAAAGTCCATACCTTGCCTTTTAGGATGCTCACCTCGCTTCACCTCCTCCGATATCCCCGGGATGGGTAATAACACCGGATACCGCCGAAGCCGCCGCCACAGCAGGGCCGGCAAGGTATACCCGGCTTTCGGGATGACCCATGCGCCCGACAAAATTACGGTTGGTGGTGGCCACTGCCACTTCCCCTGCAGCCAGTATGCCCATGTGGCCTCCCAGACAGGGCCCGCATGTGGGAGTGCTCACAGCAGCCTCCGCTGCGGCAAAAATCTCCAGCAATCCTTCACGCATAGCCTGCAGATAAATTGCCTGGGTGGCGGGTATAATTAAAAGGCGCACCCGGGGATGAACCTTCCTACCCTTTAAAAGAGCTGCCGCCTGGCGTAAATCCTCGATCCTTCCGTTGGTACATGAACCGATTACCACCTGATCTATCTCCGTTCCGGCCACGCTGGAGACAGGCTGCGCATTGGCCGGGCTAAACGGAAGAGAAACCTGCGGCTCCAGGCCTTCCACATCCCAGTTGTATTCTTCCGCCACTGGGGCGTCATCGTCGCCCAGCACGACGTTATACGGCCTCACTGCCCTGTCCTGAAGGTATTTGCGGGTTACCTCGTCCGGCGAAATAAGCCCTGCTTTGGCACCGGCCTCAATCGCCATATTGGAAATGGTAAGGCGGGCATCCATACCCAGCTTGCTGATCGCGGGGCCGCTGAATTCCAACGCGGCATAGCGCGCCCCATCGACCCCGAGCTTGCCGATAGTATCTAAAATAAGGTCTTTTCCTCCAACCCACGGCGGCAGATTGCCGTGATAGACAATCCTGATCGTCGGCGGCACTTTAAACCAGAGTTCCCCGGTGGCCATGACCGCCGCCAGGTCCGTGCTGCCTACGCCGGTGGCAAAGGCGCCCAGCGCTCCATAGGTGCAGGTATGGGAATCGGCCCCAATCACTACTTCTCCCGGCAAGACAAGTCCCAGCTCCGGGAGCAGGGCATGCTCTATACCCATACGGCCCACCTCATAATAATGGACAATTTCCTGCTGGCGTGCAAAATCACGCATCAGCTTCACCTGTTCCGCCGATTGAATATCCTTATTGGGAGTAAAATGGT
>CAZQXY010000037.1:8513-12898 GCA_964597455.1 uncultured Desulfovibrionaceae bacterium | reverse complement strand
TAGGCTCCGAAACCCCCACCTGGTATGTTTTTTTAAAGATGTGCGTCAGCTCTGTACGACCGTTCCGCCATCAAAGAAATAGAGGTATTTCTCCTTGACTTTCACTTTCCAGATTTCTTCCACCGCACGGCTATATAGTTCGAGCTGCAGCCGGTAGCGTTCCCGGAGCGCTTCGACTTTCACCCCGGAGATATGGTCGCTCTTAAAATCAATGAGCAGCACCCCGCCATCATCTTCCCAGGTAAGGCAATCGATCACCCCCTGAATAAGCACTGGCTCCTTCCCGGAGTGCTTTCCTTCAGGGTTGCCTTTATCGGTTGCGGAAGAATAATCGTGATAGCCGGGGTATACTTCCTCCGCCGGCAGCGCCATGCTAAAGGGAACTTCGCGCCTTACGCGGTTTGCCCCGAGTACCCTTTTCCCCAGCGGGGTTTCAAAAAATGCGGCGATTGCGTCCGGGTCAACGGCTTCCCTCTCCTGCTCCGTTATTCGTTCCGCAGCAACCATTTCTTCCATCTGGCGGGATATTTCCTCTGCCGCGGGAGGACCTGCAGCGCATTCAAAACTGATATACTGCATAACTGCATGGTATGCCGTTCCCCGTTCGGCGGCCGTAAGACTGCTCTCTTCCAAAAAGCGCGGGCGTGGCCCGGTCTGTGGCCAAAATTTTATCCAGGGAGCCTCGTCGGCATCATCTCCGGGGAGCCCCGCCGCGTGAAGCTTTTTCATCTCTGAAACGGAGACCTTGGCATAATGTTCTGCCGCTGCCCTGCAGGGGTAGCTCCATTCCAGGCGTCGTTTGATCTCTTTTGACCATTTTCCCCCGCCGGGAACCGGTTCAAGGCGGGCAACCTTCTCCCACAGGATTTGCTCTTCCCCTTTTTCCGCGGCACCCGGCCCTTCTCCGGCTATAACATCACGGGAGCCGACAACCCGTACGTTCCACAAATTCCAGAAAGATTGCTCTTCCTCACCGGGGTAAAATACCCTTCCCGGATCTGCGAGCATCCTCCGCAATACTTCGGAGCTCCGATGGCGCAGCAAAGCGGGGCCGATCCAGTCCAGGAAGCTTTTAGCCCGCAGACGGTAACCGGGCTCAAGAAGCTGCGCCTTTCCCCGGGCGGCTTCTGCCCACCGTTGGACATCCTTGACGAGATTTACCGCCGTTCCCACCAGGATCAGCTTTTCCTCGGCACGCGTCAGCGCCACGTAGAGAATGCGCATCTCCTCCGCCAATAGCTCCCTGCTCAAGCGTTTTTTCAGCGCCAGCCAGGGGAGCGTGGGATAGGATACGCCCAGCCCGGCATCTATATATTTGGGGCCAAAACCCAGTTCCTTGTGCAGGAGAAATCCCTGCCGCAGATCCTGCAGATTAAACTGTTTGGAGAGCCCTGCCACAAAAACAATAGGATACTCCAGCCCCTTACTCTTATGCACAGTAATAATGCGCACTACGTCTTCCTGTTCGCCCAGCGCCCGGGCTGCACCCAGGTCCCCTCCCCGGTCCCGCAGGCGCTCTATGAAGCGCAAAAAACGGAACAGCCCGCGCAGGGAGGTAGTCTCGTACTGGCGTGCCCGGTCGTAAAGCGCGCGCAAGTTAGCCTGGCGCTGGTCTCCCCCCGGCATCCCGCCCACCAGCTCATAATAGCCGGTATCGCCATAAATACGCCAGAGCAGCTCCGCCAGGGAACCCTGGCGGGCCTCATCCTGCCAGGCGTAAAGCTGTTTTAAGAAGTATTTTAGTTTTTCTTGCAACGGCGAAAAAGGTCCACCAGAACTGCCGTTTTTAACGTCTCCAGCATCGCCGTTATTAACGCTGCCATCACTTATGCCATTCACGGCACTTATACCATTCCCCCGGCCGCTTTCACCAACAGAAGAGCTGCCGTTATTTCCGGCACCGGCGTTGTCACTGCATATTCCGCCGCCTGCGGTACTTTTACTGTTTGCGGTATCTTTTTGGGCATCCCGGCAAAACTCCTGCAGAGCATCGTAGAAACTTTTTCGTGGGGCCCTGGTGCGGATGCGGGCCAGATCATCGGCGGTAAGCCCGACAAGGGGCGAGCGCAACACCGCCGCCAGCGGAATATCCTGAAAAGGATTATCGATTATCTTTAAAAGGGAGAGCATTACTTCCACTTCTACAGCCTCAAAATAGCCCGTACCCAGGTCCGCATAGGCCGGAATACCGTACCGGCGCAGTTCGTCCATCACGGGGATTGCCCAGTTGAGGGCGCTGCGCAACAGGATAACGATATCCCGGTAAGCTACCGCGCGCTTTGCCTGCATATTCTTATTGTAGATGGAAAAAGGTCTGCGCTTCCCCCCATCGCCCATTAATTCCCTGATCCTTTGGGCTATCAGGCGCCCTTCCAGGGCCGCCTTCTCCCACTCTTCCTCTGCTGCCGCCTGCGCCATCTCCGTCAGCTCTTCTTCCCCTGCGGCTCCGGCGCTATCCCTGTCACCATCCGTTGGAAAAGCATTTCCACCACCTGGGGCGCCATCTCCTTCGGCAGATGTGCCATCCCCGTCACCTGGGGCGCCATCTCCTTCGGCAGGCGTGCCTTCCCCGTCTCCCGGGGCGCCTTCTCCGTCACCCGTCGCGCCGGAGCGGTCGATGAGCAAAAGTTCCGGGGCATAAGGATTTTCTCCTTCTTCGGAAGAGGGGTCCGGGTAGGAAGCGCCGTAAAGGAGCCGCACTTCCCGGTCATATTTAATCTCACCCACCGTCTCATCCATGATCTGTCCAAAAAGATAGTTAACCCCTGCCAGGATCTCACGGCGGCTGCGAAAATTGCGCGCAAGAGTAATACTCTCCCCCGGCAGGCTTCCCGTGCTGTAACCTTTGTACTTTTGCAGGAAAAGCTCCGGCTCGGCCAGGCGGAAACGATAGATGCTCTGTTTGACATCCCCCACCATAAACATATTCCCCCCCGGCCCCGGCACAGCAATCAACTTCAAAATAGCTTCCTGCACAGCGTTAATATCCTGGTACTCGTCAACCAGCACTTCGGAAAACCTCTCCCTGTACTCCAGCGCTGCTGCGGAAGGCAGAAGTATATCACCATGCTCCAGTGCTGCGGGGGAAGGTGTGGTCGTATCTCCGTGCTCCAGTACCGCTGCGGAAGGCAGGAGCGCATCGCCGGGTGAATCCGGGCTGCCCAGTACCTCCGACCCTTGCTCAAAGAGAGCGGGGGTTTTGGTCGTATCGCCGGGTGAATCCGGGCTGCCCAGTACCGGGCTGCTCAGTATCTGCAGAGCATAGTGTTCAAGGTCTGAAAAGTCTGCGGCACCTTTTTCCTCTTTCGCCTGCCGGTAGCGCCCTGCAAAGGCAAGGACAAGCTCCGCCAGCGCTTCCAAAAGAGGCGCGAGCAGGATCAGGTCTTCAGCCTGCTCTGCCAGGGGCCGCTGAAACAGCTGCTCCTTGAACTTGCCCAGCGCTTTTTTGCACTCATCCCGGATCTTTTTCACCCGTTCCTTTAAATCTTCCTCGTAGCTGCTCCCCCTGCATGCGGTTAAACGACCAAAGACGGAAAGCCGCAGGGCATGCCCAAGATCCCCCCAGGAGCTCCCGGCCGCACTGCAGATCTCCTGCAAAGCCGCGATATCGTCTTCCAGACTCCCGGCATAGGGCTCCGGCCCGCCAGGCTCCCGGCAAAGGCGCAAGGCCTCTTCCAGCCGTCCCAGGATGCTCTTCAGTTCCAGGCGGCATGCGCGCAGCAGCTCCTGTATCCACGCCGTCCCTTCCAGCTCCCCGGCGCCGTCCAGGACAAAAGCAGCAGCTTTTTCACGCAACCATTGCTCAGGCTGCAGGTGGCTGCGCGAAAAATCGTAAAGGCGCAAAACCAGCACCTGCAGGGAGCGGTCGCCGCGGTCATCGCTGTATATATCCGCCAGGCGGTAAAATGGACTCTCCGCTTCATTGTTTTCATAATACTCCTCCAGGAGCTCCTCCAGGACTTCCGCCCGCAATAGTTCGGCCTCGGTTTCATCAAGGATGCGAAAAGAAGGGTCCAGATTGCGCAGATAAAAGTAGCGTTGAATCACTTCCATGCAAAAAGAATGAACGGTGCTGATGGAAGCTCTGTTCAACAGCAAAAGCTGGCGCCGCAGATGGGGGGTCTCAGGGTTTTCCCTGATGGTTTTTTCCAGGGCCGCCCCGATACGCTGTTTCATCTCCGCCGCAGCGGCATTGGTAAAGGTAACGACAAGGAAGCGGTCGATCTCCTGAGGAGGGTCCCCCTCCATGATCCGCTGCAGGACCCTTTCTACCAGGACCCTGGTCTTCCCCGAACCGGCACCCGCCGTTACCAGCGTATCTTTCCCGCGACAAACGATCGCCCGCCACTGTTCATCCGTCCAGCTGCTCCCGGGCGGTTTTTGCG
>CAZQXY010000037.1:7015-8413 GCA_964597455.1 uncultured Desulfovibrionaceae bacterium | reverse complement strand
TATCCGGTCCTTCCATGCTCCTTTGCAGGCGGCGCCAGATCTGTTCGTCATCTTCACGCCTTAAAATGCGGTAGTCGTTCGTCTCCAACAGCGGGTCAAACTGACATACCGCTTTATAAAGGCAAAATGTACAGGCTTTATGTCCACCCAGACGATAAGGTGAAATATCCACCCGGCCGCCCGTAATACTAAGGGCGCTCTCCCTGATCAGTGAACGCGTATGCCCGCGCAGCAGTGTAAAGCGCCGGCCGCTTAAAGTAGCGGAGTTTTTATAAAAAGCGCCGTCCTTAGTTAAACCAGCAGGGATGATCTCTGAGTATCCCCTTTCCAGAAGGTTATCCATCAACCTGACCACATTAACGTCCTCCAGAACTTTCCCTTTCATCTTATAGCACCTGCGTATCGCGCTTTCTATCTTCTCCGGCGGCAGATATTCGTCCAAATTGATCACCGGCGTATGCACGCGGAAATAAAGCACCCCGGCCGGCAGGGCTTCTTCCTGCAACCACTGCAAGGCATGCGTTAAAAGGATATCCAGATAAACCAGCATCTGCATGGAAAGCCCATAGTAAATGTCGGGGAGTTTCAAGTCGGTGCGCCCGGATTTATAGTCGATCACACGCAGATAAGCCTTTCCCTCATCATCGTGTGCAAGATCGACGCGGTCGATGCGCCCGGCCATCTCCACCTTGCAGCCGTTATCCAGCTCTAAGACGAGCGCGGGGAGTCCCCCCGGGCCCCCCGGGGTCCCCGGGGTCGTCCCAAAGGAAAGCTCCAGCCCAACCGGTTTGAAGGCGCTTCGCCTGGCATGCTCGGAGAGAACGAGAACGGTCCGTGCCACAGTGTTGCGGAGTTTCAGGGCAAGATAGCGGTAGCGGCTTGAGCTGAGCAGTATTTCCTTTTGCAGGCGCGGCAAAAGCCGTTCTACCTCCCGGTGGACCAGGCGCAGACATTCTTCGCTGTCCGCCTCCCCCCACTCCAGACCCAGTTCCTCCAGGGAAACGGCAAAATTGTGCAGAGCGGCGTGGAAAAAACGTCCGATATCCGGAGCTTCCAGGCGGTAAATCCGCCGCTCTTTCAAACGCAGCCCGTGGGAGACGAAATGGGAAAACGGACAAGAGCGGAACCTTTCCAGGCGGGAAACACTCGCCCTGAGGTGCTTGCCGTAAAGCTCCAGGCCGGTTTCGGGCCGGAGCGGCCTTTCCCGGTTTTCGTGAAATATGCCGCCGAGCAGCCGTTTGCCGGGCTCCCGCCACCCTTCCCGCCGGGCAAACCAGTTGTAGACATCCCACCAGAGGGGATGCATTCCCGCCCCTTTTTTTAAGCGTCCGAGCTGCACGGACAAGTGCGAAAGTGTCCGGCGGGGAGTTGCTATGTAATGGAGCAGGTAAGCGGCGG
>CAZQXY010000037.1:0-6915 GCA_964597455.1 uncultured Desulfovibrionaceae bacterium | reverse complement strand
CAGCTGCATGCTCGCCATCCGGTTCTCCCGATAAAAGTGTCTCTTCCAGAGAAGGGAATATCTGTTTAAGGCGGGCAACCAGCGTGGACGGCAGCAGCGCCCTGCCCTCCTCATCTGCCAGGGGATAGCTGATCCAGAGCCCACTGGAGGCGCGGGTCAGAACCATGTAAATGAGAAACTGCTCGTCCAGCAGGCGCCGCCTGCTCCCCGGGGCAGAATCCAACCCCCAGTTCCTGATGGTCTCCCGCTCCTCCTCGGAAAAAATACCGTCCTCACGGGGACGCGATGGGAGTGCCCCATCGTTAACCCCCAGCAGGTAAACCAGCCTGACATGGCCGGACCTGCTTCTTTCCACGTTGCCCACAAGGACCTGGTCCAGAGACGGCGGAACCATGCTTAGGCGCAGGCTCTCCATCCCCGTTTCCAGAATGCGCGCATAAAGGGCAGAAGATATTTTCTCTTCGCCCATGATCTCCGCCAGCTGGTCCATCAGCTCCACGATCCCCCTGTATACCTGCAGATGCTCGCGTGCCCTCTCCGCGTCCCCCTTCTCCAGCGCCTCCTCGCTCCATGACTCCAGCCGCTCCCAGACGCCTGCTTCCTGCAAAAGCCCGTAGAGAGCGGCGGTTTTCTCCTTTACAGTGGCAGCCTGCCTAAAATTTTCCTGAAAATGAAGTAGCGGTTCGCTTACTTTCCGCCGCGTCTCATTGATCTGCTGCAGGAAAGCCTGCTCCCCTGCAGAAAGCTTTCCCCCCTCGTCTCCTTCTTCCTCCAGGGTATCCCTGACGAGGTATTCCCAGGGATCATCCTGTAACCAGAGTTTCCCCTGTATCCCACAGGCAAGGACATAATTCTCCAGCCTGTCCGCCCTCTCCCGCCAGTAGCGCCGCAAATTTTCATCTCCTGCTGCCGGCAGTAAAAACTCCGTCTTGATGCAGCGAAAGACAGCATCGTAGCGCCAACTGCGGTTTGCCACCTCCATGGACGAACGGATAAATTCAACCAGCGGGTGATGAATAACGGGGCGTTTCTGGTCCAGGAAAAAAGGAATATGATAATCGCCGAATACGGTGGTAAGAGTATCGCGGTATTCATCCAGTTCACTCACAATGACAGCCATATCCCGCCAGCGGTAACCTTCATCGCGGGAGCGGCGGATCATCTCCCTGGCCAAAGATTCCACCTCGCAGCGGCGATTAGGGGCCGCCGCAAGGGTCAGGCAGGAAATTTCTCCGTTGTAGGGTATGGCCGGGTAGCTGTGCAGTTTTTGTTCCAGATGAGCCAGCTCCGGGTTTCCAGCAAAACGCGGCAGAAAGCCTTTTCCCAGGATAACCTTCTCCACGGGAACCCGGCACCTGTCCGCAAGCTGCTGCAGCTTCCGGCAGGTAAGCGCCGCAGGATAAAAGGGGTCCAGCTCGTCCAAAACTTCCTCAGGAAAACGGAAGCGGTCCAGAGAGGCGGTAACCGTCACCCCGCGGCAGCGTCCCAGGAGGCCTTCCAGCACCGCATATTCCTGATTTGTAAAACCGTAAAACCCGTCCACCCAGACTTCAGCCCCTGTAATATAAACAGAGCGGGGCAGCAGCTCCGCCAGCAGGTTCAAGTAATCTTCTGTATCTATATAAAGCCCGGCCAGCTCCTCTTCCGCCTCCTCCAGGATAAGCAATAAATCGCTCATTTTCTCCTGAAATAAAGAAGGCAGGTCAGCCCCTCCAGCGTCTACACGTTTTTGAAAAATCTCCCTCAGCAGGGAAACCGGAATGCGCGACCGCTTCAACTCGTTATAAAGCTGTACCAGGTTTTCGAGTGCTCCAGCCTGCTCCCCAGCATGCCTGAATACCCTCAACCGGCCCCTCTGTTTCTCCAGCACCTTGCGCAGGACCATACCCTTGCCGGTGTCATCGATGAAGAAGCGTTTCCCGCCCCCCACCTCCTGCATCACTTTCCAGGCCAGGCGGCGGAAGCTCAGCACCTGGGCACGGATCGTTCCGCCCAGGCCGGGAGCGGTCGCCAGGGCATACTCCTCTTGAAAGGTCGCCTGCTCCGGCACGATATAAATAAGGGGATAGCCATCCGGCCGTTCCTTCAGCTCCCGGACAATTTCCTCCTGGCAGAGCTTACTCTTGCCGCTGCCAGCTCTCCCCAGCACAAGCCGCAAACCCATAAAAACCTCTCCTTTACCTCTCCGGGGAATTTACCTTCCCAGGAAATGATCCATTACCTCCCCTGGGGATTTACTTTTCCAGGAAATAATCCATCAACCTGTGCCCTTCCTCCAGATAGATGCCACCGGCGGCGGCAGAAGCCTCGCTGAACCCGCTCCGGCTGCCCTGGAACCCGTCCTGGCTGGCTTGACCTCCCTGGAACCCGCTCTGGCTGCCTTGACCGCCCTGAAGTCCGTTCCGGCTACTGCGGGACTCTCCTTGAAACCCGTCTTGAAACCCATCTTGGGGCCTGTCTTTGCTACCCCGAAACCTGTCCTGGCTGCCCTGAAACTCGCGCTCAAGCCCGCCTTGAGAACCACCACCCTGAAACCAGCCCTGCGGACGCTCCGGGTGCCTTTCAGGAGCAACGTTTTTATAAATACAAAACGGCACCGGCTCCGCCGTGTGGGTACGCAGACTAAGCGGAGTGGGGTGATCGGCCAGAACCATAATCCCGTATTCCGGGAATTCCCCGAGACCTCGCAGAACTTCCCCGACCACCTTCGCATCAATCTCCTCGATCGCCTTTATTTTTGTTTCCAGTTCCCCCTGGTGCCCGGCCTCATCCGGGGCTTCCACGTGAATGAAAATAAATTCTTTCCCCTTCCGCAGTTCCTCCAAAGCGCGCAGGGCTTTTCCCTGAAAATCGGTATTTATGTTGCCCGTAGCACCGGGAAGATCTGCGGCTTCCAGCCCGGCTAAAATTCCAAGGCCTTTGATCAGATCCACGGCAGAGATAACCGTCCCCTCCAGGCCGTACTTCTCCCTGAAGCTGTCCAGGCGGGGTTTTCTGCCCTCTCCCCACAGCCAGATGGAATTGGCTGGCCTCAGCCCACGGGTCAGACGCTCTTTATTCACCGGGTGTTCCGGCAGAAAAACACCGCTGTTTTCCATGAATTCCAGCAGCGCTCCGCTGTGCTCCCCCCGCGGCAGATAAGGAGAGATTTTCTTTCCCGTAATATCGTGGGGCGGTGTGAGATTAAAAGATGCGGGATCGGGTCCGTTCCTCCAGACCATGAGGTGGCGGTAGCTAACACCTGCAAAAAAATTAAATGTATCGCTGCTGAACTTCTGATCAACATCAGCCAGGATCTTCCCCGCCTCGGGGGTGCTGATCTCGCCGGCGCTGTAATCGGACATGGTTTTGCTTTGGTAAGGCTCCTCATCGGAGAGCGTCACCAGGTTGCAGCGGAAGGCCACATCCTCCGCCGCCAGCTCGACCCCCATAGCCACCGCTTCGAGAGGCGAGCGCCCCGTGTAATATCTTGCCGGATCGTAGCCCATGACGGAAAGGTTGGCGACATCGCTCCCCGCCGGCATACCCTGCGGCACGGTCCTCACCATACCAATCTCACCTTGTTTGGCGAGCCTATCCATGTTTGGGGTGCGCGCATATTCCAGCGGAGTCTTCCCCCCAAGTTCCTTCAATGGATAATCCGGCATACCATCACCAAGTATAACAACAAATTTCATATCATTGTCTCTCCATTAGCAATATTATTCATGACAGAATACCTATCCTTAGTTTAGTTATTTTTTACATTTATTCTCCAACGCCCCGGCAGATTCCTCTTTGTTTTAAGGGGGTTTAGAGAAACAGAAGGAGGGACAGGGGATCTGTCCCTCCTTCTGTTTCTCTAAATCTATACCATAAGAACATCGTCTATTCGCCTATAATGAAAAAAGGATAACGAAACGAACTATAGTGACTATATTTTTATTGACATTGACTGTTTTTCAGCCAGCTCCCCGATAACCGGCAGCTTAAACCACGTATACTTGTACGCTTTAAACATAAGGGCAATCCAGAGAATAATTGAGGCGAGCGATATTAAAAATGCCAGGATCCAACCCAGAATAGGTATCAATCCCAATATGAAATAAATTATCAACAATGCAACAGAAACAAGAATAGATTGCATTGCATGAAATTTTACGTACTTGCTATCCTTTTCCAGAATAAAAAACACGATTCCTGTCACAAAACCCAGAAGATAACTAAGAAGCGCAGCAATGTTTGCATCCATCCCTGTGGAAGACTTTTCGAGGTTCATGTCATTATTACTCATTCATATTCTCCTTTCTATAGTAGTAGTTCAATTCACGTTCTTTGTTAAGTTCACTGTCGGATAAGCTTATTATATGCCAATTGTTGGCAAAGGTGCAAACTCCAATACCTAAAATCAGTGCCAACCCCTAAATTTTATCAATACCACACCACTCCTTTTCTAATACTTTCTTTGTTTCCCGGCAATTCTTATTATATTTGTAACGTTATCATACGTATTCACCCCAGGGGTGATTATCAAGTTCAAAATGAGTAATTTTTAGGGTGATTTTAGGGTGATTTTAGGGTGATTTATATTTTTGCAGCTATTCTACTAACTTCACGCTGCTCTTAGGAAGACTGTCTAAATCCCCTGTTCCAGAAGTAATATTATAATTACTGCCGTTGAAGGTTACTTTATTTCCAATAACTCTTCCATTCACAGTTTGATTTGAACCGTTCATTTTAATAGTCCCACTGGGTGCGTACACCAATCCATCAAGCATTATATTAGAACCGTTAATGGTTATGTCCCCGTCCTCCGAATAGAAACACACTGAGGCGCCTGATGAGCTTAAATTACTTCCATTGAATGTGATATCACCCGATACAAGAACTACACCCTTACCTGTAAAGTTACTACCGTTAACAGTTAAGTTCCCATTTATATAGATCGGAGAATCAATATTCAGGTTACTTCCATTATATGTTTTGTTCCCTGAGTATGCTTGACCTGCTGCTTCAGCCTCAGCTTGTATTATGTCAGAAAAATCCGGCATATCAATCCATGGCGCTGAACTATTAATTTTATTTCCTATTTTTATATTGCTTCCGTTCGTAGTAATTTTTGAAGCCTGACAGGTTCCAGAAATAGTTTGGTTGGAACCATTCATATTGAAGGTGGATACAGCTTCGGCTGATCCTGTAATCTCTTGATTTGAACCATTAATTGAAAACTTATAATTGGAGTGAGCACTACCACCAATAGTTGTATTACTCCCGTTAAAATTCAGTGTGAAATCGGGATCTCCTGAGAAGACTGTATAATTAAACGGCCCACCTCCCATACCTGATTTTTCCGCAACCGCACGCGCAGATACATCTGCATCTGTAAAACCCAAAACTCTGGCAAATGAATACTGGATATTTTTCGTAATTACAACTTCGATTTTGTTGGAGTCTCCTTTATAAGGAGTCGTTACTGTTGTATTCGATCTTTCTGCCCCATTTAGTTCAGCATAGTTCTCTGCAGTAATTATAGCAGTATTTTCATTTGGTAAATCCTGTGCACCTGCTAGCGCAGCAGCATCAACAGTATTTTGCATATTCCCTGTTGTGAAGTAGAGCATTCCTACATCTATAACCAAAGCGGCAAATCCCATCAAAACTACCATCAACAGGGCAACTAGTACCAATGCCTGACCAGCTTCGTTTTGACCATTTTTTTTTGCTAGTCCTTTCATTTCAATCCTGCTCCTACTTACAATAATATTTTATAAGACAGGTCACCATTGATAAGCCTTTCTTTCCGGCCTCGCTCCAGGGGCTGCCGGCTCATTATAAGATTTGTCAGCATCCCCGCTTTGCGGCTTTCCCCAATGATAACATATCCTACGAGGTACTCTTCTTGGAAAACCAGCCTCATATAGAAGGGTTCCTTCCTTGAAGATAAGGAGTTCTGCACCTGGCAGATCTCCCAGGGAGCACCCGCGCCGTTTTGCACCCTGGCCAAGCCGGCGGCAATAACGGGCAGCCCAAAGAATTCCGTAGCATTCATCCTCATCGAACCCCTGTAAACAAGTCTTTCACCGCTCATATTGGCCCCGGCAATTTCACCCTGCGCCGCAGCATTTGGCCAGAGAGCATTGAGCACACGCTCGCTCGATAGAATATCCCGACACAAGGCTGCGTCTCCGGCGGCATAAATATCGGGCAGGTTGGTCTGCAGCCGATCATTCACCGGAACGCCTCTTTCCACATGCAAACCGCTTCCCTCAAGAAAAGAGGTAACAGGTTTAACCCCTTTACCCACCACAATCAGATCCGTTTTCAGCTGTTGGCCATCCGCCAGTGTAACACCGGTTACTCCCGCTCCATCACCGCGAATTTCGGCCAGATCGTTTTCAAAGACCATCCCGATACCATTTTTCGCGAGGTGAGCAGCAATTATTTCGGCGCCTTTATGATCCAGCATCTGCGAAAGAACCTGGGAAGAAGCAATTACCAAAGTTGTTTCCAGGCCAATTTTGTGCAAAGCGTAAGCCGTCTTAAGGCTTACCAGGCCCCCTCCCAAAAGCACAGCTTTTTTACATTTTCCCGCCCGCGCAGCAATCTTCACGGCATCATCAATGGTGCGAAGCACATATACCCCGGGGATATCCATGCCAGGGATATCAGGCTTTACCGGGGCAGCACCGGAGGCGATAAGCAGCTTTGCAAATTGCAGCTTTTGATTTGACTTTTCTTTATCGTCACTATCGTCACTGTCAAGAGGCTTAAAGGTCAGGACCTTCTCTCTGCCCTTTACTTCCGTAACTGTAGCTTTGATAAACTCGATTTTCTGCCGGCGGTAATAATCCGCTTGCCGAAAAAACAGTTTCTCTTTCGGCACCAGGCCGGCCAGGTAATAAGAGGTAAGCGGCCGAAAATAAGGGAGATATCCTT
>CAZQXY010000036.1:8277-13000 GCA_964597455.1 uncultured Desulfovibrionaceae bacterium | reverse complement strand
CCGGGGGTAACCTATATGGGTACTCAAGGAAACCCGTTTAATTATAATATTATAATAATATGTGTATTGCCGAAAATGAGGAGGCAATTGCTGGAATGTGGGAGCCTTTCTCGAATATCTAATTGAAAATACCTATCTATATCAAAGGGAGTTTTTTGAGCCATACCCTCAAAAAGGATACAGGGTCTTCAGGAGTGGAGCCTTATGCATTATGGTTAGAACTCCATTCCATGAGGATCTTTTAGAAGATAGAGCTGCATACGCAGCTCTATCTCATTTGCCCGGGAAAGTTCATGTACATTTAATGCTGAAAAATATATACTTTGGGATTATTATAATCAGAAGGTGTTATGTATTTATCCCTGGGGGAAGTATGCTTCTGAAGCTGCTTATATTCTCCGGGTTTTTTGTTTTCAGCTTAGGGAAAACATTTATTTTTTACTTTAGCTAATAATAACTACGGAGGGAGCTCCCGGGAAGCACAGGGGAGAGCTTCCTGGATGAGGTCCTTTACAATTTGCAATTACGTAACCTACTCTGTTTGGAGGATAAAAATGTCTCTTGATCAACAAAGAAAATTTTGGATAATATTTTTTACAGGTCTAGTTCTGTCGGCTTTTATTGTGCCTTTTGTTTATCTCCATGATGTTGCTAAAGTGTACGGCGCCTTCCTCTTCTGGATTATATTTGCTGTCGTAGCGATAATCAGTATGTTGATTATCACGAGTCAATGGAGGGATTAACCATATGAGTGTTATAACTATATATGCAGCGATTGTACTATATTTTATTTTTGGCACTATTGTTGCCCTACTTGCCCGGCGCAGTATGGGGAAAGGCGTGGCTGAATTTTTTCTCGCTAACAGAACAGTCGGGGGTTTTGTAGCGGCATTAACCTACAGCGCTACTACCTATAGTGCTTTTATGCTGGTAGGACTGGCCGGTTTAACATATCTTGGTGGTGTAGGAGCTCTGGGTTTTGAGCTAATATATTTATCCGGCCTGGTGCTGGTAGCTTTTTTTGGACCCCGCTTCTGGTTGGTCGGTAAAAAATATAACTATATTACCCCGACGGAGATGCTGGGAGATCGCTATCAAAGCAATCTTCTAGGGTTTATTGCGGCTGTAGCGTCAGTAATTTTTCTTATTCCGTACAGTTCCGTTCAGCTAATAGGTATTGGGACTCTTGTGGAGGGACTCTCGGGTGGCACTATTCCCTTTATGGCAGGTGTAGTTATTGCTACAATTTTTGCTGTCACCTGGGCCTGGATAGGCGGCATGCGCTCCGTGGCCTGGACGGATTCACTCCAGGCGCTGGTAATGATTGTCGTGGCAATCGGATCGGTATTATTTATCGTTTATCGTGCTTTTGGCGGTTTTGGAAATATGTTTACCGCGCTGGAAACCCAGTATCCTGCCTGGCTAACCGTTCCAGGCCCGGGTTTCTTTAATGCCAAGTCGTTTGTTGGGTTAAGTATGCCCTGGTTCTTTTTTTGCCTTTCCAATCCGCAGGTAAGTCAGCGTCTTTTTATACCCAAATCCTTGGGAGATATGAGAACGATGGTAATGGGTTTTTTGGTTTTCGGATTTATTTATACTTTAGTCTCCATTATCTGGGGTTTCTCTGCCCGTTTGCTGCTTCCCGATCTTGCCGTAGCCGATGATGCAACACCTTTCCTGCTGGCGTTGGATATAGTCCCATCTGTAATTGCCCTTTTTATATTGCTTGGGATTACCGCAGCAGCTATCTCGACGGTGAATTCGATCATCCTTACTCTTTCCTCCATGGTTTCCAGGGATATTGTCAAAAGGATCAATCCCAATATTGATGAAAATTTTGAGTTGTTGGTAGGGAAGATATTTATACCGCTTTTTGCTATTGCTATATTTTTTTTTGCCAGCTTGCGCCTGGGGCTTATCGCTGTTTTGTCGGTGGCATCTTCAGCGGGCCTTCTGGTGACGGTCCCTTCCCTCATAGGTGCTTTTTTTTGGAAAAGGGGTACAGCAGCCGGAGCTATTACCAGCATTATAGCAGGTGGTATAATAGCGGCATACTTCCAGTTCGGCAATGTGCAGCCCCTGGGCTGGGGGGCAGGAATATGGAGCGGTATTGTTTCTTTAATTCTGTTTATCGTGGTGAGTATCTTTACAAAACCTCCACGTGAAAAAGCAGAGGAATTTCTTGCTTATGTAAATGGTGCCCTGAAAGAGAAAAACGCTATCTAAAAGAGCTTTAATATAATAATGAAACTATTTATGGAAGGAAATAGATAATCCTCACTGAATAATCTAATATTCCAGCTTTGGTCAAGTTCTTTTTGCCTGGAAATTATGGTAAAATAATATTATAGATCATTCCGAATATTTCAGGGAGGCATAATAAGTAATAATTCCTTAATCCTGGAAGGTATTTCTTCCTGGATAACGAATTAAAAAATGAAAAGAAATTGGAGGATTATTGTGAATAAATACTGGTGTACCGTTATTTTGTTGATGTTTTTTTTTAGTATTCCTGTTGCCGTAAGTGCTAATGGAATAGAGGTTGAAGTTAATGGTAAAACAGTTGAGTTTATTAATCCCCCGCGTATTGAAAACGGATATACATTGGTACCGATGCGAGAGTTTTTTACGGCTTTGGGAGCTACGGTTTCCTGGGACGGCAATACTAAAGTGGTAATTGCTGTTAAGGACAAGGTGAGGATTAATATACCCGTTGGGAGCAATGTAGCAACGGTTGATGACGTGCCGGTGCTGGTTGATGTACCGGCTATGTTGATTGGTGGCCATGTTTATATTCCCCTGCGCTTTGCCGCCGAATCCCTGGGCGAAAAGGTAAGCTGGGATGCAGGCAGCAGCAAAGTATTGATAACGACTATTACCAGGACGCTTGACTCAAGGGGGGGGACAGGTCGGGATTCCGGAAATATTTACGCAGGCAAAATTAATATCAACGCGGCGGGTGTGGATGAGCTGGTAAGGATAGATGGGATCAGCAAGGAGATAGCTGAAATAATTCTGGCCCATCGGGAAGCAGCCGGTCCTTATAAAAGTTTTGGAGAAATAAAAAATTTACCGTTGGTAAACGACGCATTATTTGAAGTATTGAAAGCAAACCTGATGATATTGTATGAAGAAAAAGGGCAGGGATGCTATTACGGAAATGAGTTTCACAGAAACAAGACGTCGAGCGGTGAAGTTTACGATAAAAATTTGTATACAGCCGCCCATCGCACTCTTCCGTTCGGAACCATGGTTAAGGTAACCTTTCCGGAAACCGGCCTCAGTGCTTGGGTGCGGATTAACGACAGAGGTCCGCATGTTCCGGGGCGCATTATTGATCTTTCCCGCGCTGCCGCTAATGCTATCGGGCTGACGCCTTTCGGTATTGGGTGGGTTGAGATGGAGGTAGTTCTAGAGGGTTAGGTTTTTATTTATTTAAAAATGATTCAACGGTTTGAATTGCTTCCGGCAGGGAAAGGTAAATAGTATATTATTTAAAAATTGCACTTTTGTTACAATTTTTTAGAGCCTTAGCGCTCTTTTTTTATCTGTTTTTAGAGCCTTAGCTTAGTGCGAGCCTTAGCTTAGGGCTCTTTTTTATCTGTTTTCCCCCAATTGTTAAATAAAAGCATGTTAAATAAAAGTGCTTGCCGGGGAGATACTAAATCTAGGAGGTGATTATTATGGATTGGAAAAGAATTGCACAAGCTGCGGAAAAGTGAAAAACCAGCATGCAGGGTCTAGTTAAGACCGAAGAAGGGACGATTTCCGAAGAAATTGCCAAAAAAAGTCAGGAAATTATCGGGTTGCTCAGTAACTTTGTCGAGATGCTGAAAGAAAAACAAAAGGCTTAAACATTTCCAGTTTAAGAAATGGTGCACGCAAACTTGCTGCTGCGGAGGAACCTGTGGCGAGTATTAAGAATGCACCATTTTTTTAAGTTATATTCATCCCTATATTTGCATTTGTGGCTGTTGCATTTCTTGTTCGTCGAGAATTCCGGGTACTTTATTTCTGAATTATGTTTTTAGCTTATCCCTGATTCTTACATTTATACGATTTATGCAGAAGGAAAACATTTAGCCTAATGTAATGTACCATTCTGCTTCTAAAATAATACCGGGGTAATAGTAGGGATTACGTGTTTAAAGAGCGAATAATATGAAATAAATTACATTTGCGCAGTAGACAGGATTTCGGGGTTATAGTATAATATTTCTAATTTATGCAGGTGTTTTGGAGGTTTCTATGAAGAAATATTATGTTTATGATACAACATTAAGAGACGGGGCCCAAAGAGAGGGTATTTCCTTTTCTGTCAGCGATAAAATAGAGATAGTACAACTACTGGATGCTTTGGGAATAGACTACATTGAAGGCGGATGGCCGGGTTCCAACCCCAAAGATATCGAGTTTTTTGACCGTTTAAAGGATTTATCTTTAAAACAGGCCAAAGTATCTGCTTTTGGCAGTACCAGGCATGCTCATACTAATGTGGAAGCGGATGATAATGTTAAAGCCCTGCTGGAGGCAAAAACACCCGTGGTGACAATTGTAGGGAAAAGCTGGGATTTTCATGTAACTCAGGCTCTTGGCACTACACTGGAAGAAAATCTGAGCATGATCGCCGATACTGTTGCCTATTTAAAAGGAAAGGGTTTGGAGGTTATCTACGATGCAGAGCACTTTTTTGACGGATTTTTTAACAATCCTGATTATGCCC
>CAZQXY010000036.1:0-8267 GCA_964597455.1 uncultured Desulfovibrionaceae bacterium | reverse complement strand
TATGGCTGCGGCTAATGCCGGAGCGGACGCCCTTGTATTGTGTGATACCAATGGGGGAACACTGCCACTGGATGTAACAAAGGTCATTAAGGCTGTAAAAAAAGAAATTGATGTTTCTCTCGGCATTCATGCCCATAATGATTGCGGAATGGGGGACGCAAATTCAATCATCGCATTGCAAAGCGGGGCTATCCACGTTCAGGGAACGATAAACGGATACGGGGAGAGGTGTGGCAATGCAGATCTCTGCTGCATAATACCTAACATGTACTTCAAATTAAACATCAAGAAATATAAGCCCCAGTTGAAAGAATTAACGAGAATTTCAAAAGTTGTCGCTGAGCTGGCCAATATGATTCCCCTTGACGGGCAGCCATATGTCGGAAGAAATGCTTTCACGCATAAGGGCGGCATCCATGTTGATGCTGTGGTGAAGCATGCCCGTACTTATGAACATGCCAATCCGGAAGAAGTGGGCAATAAACGTCGTATCCTGGTTTCAGAGCTCTCCGGCAAGAGCAATATTCTCTCCAAGGTCAGGGAAGATGAAATCCAATTGATTAAAAGCTATCCCGAGGCTAAGGAAGTGCTGCTTGCAATTAAAAAAATGGAGCATGAAGGATACCAGTTCGAAGGGGCTGAAGGTTCTTTCGAGCTGCTAATCTGGAAAACATTGAAAACTTATAATCCTATGTTTAAACTGGAGGGATTACGCCTAATATTGGATAAGGAGCGGCGTGGTAGCGATCTCTATATAGAAGCGACGATAAAACTCAAAGTAGGTAAGAGATTGGTTCATACCGCCGCCGAGGGGAATGGCCCGGTTAATGCTTTGGATAACGCTTTACGAAAAGCCCTGGAAGAGATTTATCCGGAGATTAAAAAGATAAAGCTGATTGATTATAAGGTGCGGGTGCTTGACGGAAAAGACGGTACAGGGGCAAAGGTGCGGGTATTAATTACCTCTCAAGACGGCAATAAAAGGTGGGGAACAGTTGGCGTTTCGGAGAATATTATTGAGGCCAGCTGGATTGCACTGGTTGACAGTATCGAATACGGCCTGCTCTGCAAACGAAGCCCGGCGGTGGATGCTTTTAAACAAGCCATTAACGATATGACCTGGGAGGAAGAGTATATCGATAAGAATGAGCAATTGTTGGATAACTTCGGCAAGTTTTAGAAGTATGCTTAACAGAAGTAAGCTTCAGGTGAAGGAGGTACTTGTGAAACAGAAGGTAAGCTTTTTATACGGTTTGGCAACCGCTATTGGGAGTATGCCTCACCAGGATCTGGATGCTGCTTTTACGCTGATTAAAGATACGCTCTATTCCGGACCGCACTGGCCCCAGTTGCCGAAATTCGGGAAAGAAGAAACTTTTGTCAGGCAATATTTGAGCCCGTTGTTGAAGTTGGGGATGATGGATATTGGGAAGGGGGAGACCCTTCTTTTTTGTAACGGGCGTAATGATTGGCTGCAAAAAATGGAGCGCTTTTACAGCCTTTATCTTGATTGCGATCCAGAAGGAGTACAAAAAGATGATTCCCTTTCCAACTTTGCTTTCCCCCGGGAGGCTGCATCGGGTTTTTATAAATTTTTAGAGGAAAAATGGGGAAAGTTATCTAGGAAACCGCTTTTTCTTAAAGGTCAGCTGAGCGGACCGCTTACTGTGGGTCTGCAGGTAAATGCTGAAAACAATGTGCCTGCCTTTTACAGAGACGACCTGCGGGATATAATTACCAAGACCCTTGTCTTAAATGCCCGGTACCAGGTGCGCCTTTTGAAAAAATTTTCGCTTCCGGTAGTAATATTTATTGATGAACCGCAATTGCTTTCCTTCGGCCAGTCTGCTTATGTTGCGCTTTCCAGGGAACAGATTTCTAAGAGCATCGGCGAGGTTGTTTCAGCTATAAATGCGGAGGGCGCTTATGCCGGTGTTCACTGCTGTTCCGGCATAGACTGGTCGGTTATATTTGAATTACCCCTGCAGATAGTAAGTTTTGATGCCTATGATTATTTTGAGTCACTGTTGGTTTACAGCGAAGCAATCGATGTTTTTTTAAGAAATGGGGGCTGTTTGGCCTGGGGTCTTGTACCGACCTCTGAAGCTATTGAGAAGGAAAACGCCCTTTCTTTAAAGGAGAGGTTTTTTGAAGGCATCGCCCGCCTTGCGCGAAGAGGCGTTAACCCTGAACTGCTGTCCAGGCAGTATCTTTTGACCCCGAGTTGTGGAGCCGGCACTCTTTCAGTCGCCGAGTGCGAAAAAGCATACCGTATCACCTCGGAGTTACAAAAATTGCTGTCCGCAGCTTTTCTTAATAATCACTAAGGAAGGAGGTTTTTTTATTGAGCTATAACAAATACGATTTACATAAGTTACTTAAGGAATTAACAGAAAACGATGGCGCTTCGGGTTATGAAGGAAGTATTGCAAATACAGTTGCAGATGCCTTTACGCCTTATATAGACGACCAAAGGACGGATAACCTGGGAAACCTTATTTTTTTAAAAAAAGGAACGGACACCGGCGGGCCAAAGGTTCTTTTATGTGCGCATATGGACGAGATAGGGTTGATGATTACAAAGATAGAAGATCATGGATTTATGAGGTTTACTTCCCTCGGAGGTTTCGATCCGCGAACCCTTCCCGGGCAGGAAGTTGTTATTCATGGAAGAGAACCCCTGGAAGGAATAATAGGTATTAAGCCGCCCCACCTTTTTGAAAATGATGAAAAAGGGAAGGGAGCAGAGATGGAAGACCTGTTTATTGATACCGGCCTTCCGGAGACAACGGTACGCAGGGAAATAAGCGTAGGTTCTGTTGCGGTTATTAAAAGAAAGATGCTTACCCTTTTAAACGATTGTTTTACGGGTAAAGCGCTTGATGACCGCGCGGGGGTAGCGGTATTGTGGATCTGCGCCCGGGAACTGGCCAATCTAAAGCATCAAGCCGATATTTATCTGGTGGCGACTATCCAGGAAGAAGTCGGCACCAGAGGAGCCCTGGTATCAACTTTTAGTGTTTCTCCAGATATTGGAATCGCTGTGGACGTTTGCCATGGGGATTTCCCGGGTGCTCTGGAGCACGAGGTCTCTCCGCTGGGTAAAGGGCCTGTTATTACCTGGGGGCCTAACATTCACCCCCAGCTGGCGGAACGGTTGGCGGAAACGGCGAAGGAGTATCACCTGCCTTATCAAAAAGACGTTTCCCCGGGTCCGACGGGCACTGACGCCCGTGCAATTCAGGTAAGCTTAGGAGGTATTCCGGCGGGACTTCTTTCTATCCCCTTGCGTTACATGCACACTTCGGTGGAGCTGGCTAACCTTGAGGATATTAAAGTTGCCGGGAAACTGCTGGCATTTTTCCTGGCCGGCCTGCAAGGGGATTTTGTGGAGGGATTATCATGTATATAAAAGAGCTATCCCAGTTGCCCGGTGTTTCAGGCGATGAATCAAGGGTAAGGAATTTTATCAAGGAAAAACTACTGCAGTGGGGGATAAAAAACCAGACTGACTCGATGGGTAATTTATATGCTTTTAAAGAAGGCAGGGGCAAGGATAAAGATTCCGGTATCATGTTATCTGCACATATGGACGAAGTAGGCCTGATGGTCTCATTCATAGAAAAAAGCGGGCATCTGCGTTTTTACAAAGTGGGAGGCATATATGAGCATACCCTTGTCTCCAAGCCGGTAAAGATAGGTCACCGGGATGTCAGGGGAGTGATCGGTGCCAAGGCTATTCATCTCCAAAAAAAAGATGAGCGGAAAAAAGCCCTGGAAGTTGATAAACTTTATATCGATATCGGTGCTAAAGACAGGGAAGATGCTGAAAAGGCGGTTAAAATCGGAGATTACGTATCCTTTGACAGTGAAGCATCCACTAGCGAAAACCTGGTGAAGGGAAAGGCTTTCGATAACAGGGCGGGGTGTGCAGCTCTGCTGGAAATACTGCAAAAAGATTATCCCTTTTCTTTTACAGTTGTTTTTACAGTCCAGGAGGAAGTTGGTTTAAGAGGAGCCAGAGCGGCAGCCTACAGAGTGAATCCGAGGATAGCTTTGGTGCTGGAAACTACCGGAGCGGTGGATATTCCCGGTATAAAAGGACAGAACACCTCCGTGGCTATCGGGGCCGGCCCTGCCTTTACCCTGATGGATGATTCTTTTATGGCCCATCCGCAGATACTGGATCGTCTGGTATCGATTGCCGGGCAGGAAAAGATCCCCTATCAGTTCCGGCGTTATACTGGCAGTTTTACCGATGCAGGCGCTATCGCACTGGCGCACAGTGGTGCGGCTGTCGGCGTAATCTCTACTCCCTGCAGGTATATTCATACACCTGTGTCCCTGGTATCATTGGAAGATTGGAATCATCTGGTTAATATAACAGATGTATTTATCAGATCAATAGCTGAAAAGGCCATAAATATGTAAAGGGGTTGTTGATATGCTTGAGTTGATAGAAAGGCTGACCGGAACCTTTGGCCCCGCCGGCAGTGAAGGAAAGATAAGGGCTCTTCTCTGTGAAGAGGCGGAGAAGTTAAAGCACAATTATTTCGTGGATACCCTTGGGAATCTGGTTGTTACTGCAGGGGGTAAATCCGGAAAAAAAATCTTAACGGCTGCCCATATGGATGAAATAGGTCTAATGGTTACGTTTATAGAGGAAAACGGCTTTTTACGCTTTACAAATATCGGCGGCATTTTAAAAAACACTCTTTTAGGAACAAGGGTTGTATTTGAAAATGAAATTGTGGGGGTAATCGGACAGGAAAAGATCAAAGATGCCAAGAACTTCAGTTTAGATAAGTTATATATTGATATTGGTGCAAAGGACCGGAATGAAGCGCAGGAGATGCTGCGCATAGGCAGCCCGGCCGTTTTCTATACTCCTTTTAACAGACTTGGGGACAGGATCGTTGCAAAATCTCTTGATAATCGTATTGGTTGCGCCGTGCTGCTGGAAGTATTAAAAAGGCTTCCTTCCTCCTTACCTAACGAAGTATATTTTGTTTTTACAGTCCAGGAAGAGGTTGGATTGAGAGGGGCCAGGACGGTTTCCTATCGCTTAGAGCCTGATTACGGTCTGGCGGTTGATGTAACAAGGGTGGGGGATACTCCTGAACCGGATTATAAGATGGAGGTGTCTTTGGGAAAGGGGCCCGCAGTAAAGATTAAAGATTCATCTGTTATTTGTCACCAGCAGGTTATACAATTAATAATAGAGACGGCGGAAACCAATAATATTCCCTACCAGCTCGAAGTGTTGGAGAAGGGGGGCACCGATGCCGGTGCTATACATCTTTCGAAAGAAGGTATTCCCTCCGGAGCGATCTCCATCCCCTGCCGCTATGTTCATTCACCGGGCGAAATGGTGGATCTCCATGATGTTGAAAATAGTGTTTCTTTAATGCTGGAACTGTTGAAAAAAAACTGGTAAAATAATAAAAATAATAATTAAGATATTGTATTTATCCTGATAAAGTGCTAAAATATTTTTGGGCGGGAACACTTGTGCCTGCACCATATTAATACAGGTTTATTTTAGTTAACAACCGGATATTTTTCTGCCTGGAGCCAAACAAAGGACCGGGACAGAGTAGGTACGTTGTGATGAATGGAAGTATGTGTGCCTTCCTGCCCGCCAGGAAGGTTTTATTATTTAAAAGGCAGGTTTAATATGTGCGTAAAATAGCTATTATTGGCGCCGGAAATGTAGGAAAAGTTCTTGGTTATGCCCTGTATAAAAGGGGTTACACTATAGCTTCGGCTTTTTCCAGATCGGAAAAGTCCAGAAAGCTGGCTGCAAATTTATTTCAATGCCCTGTTTACAGTGACCCTGAAAAGGCTGCTTATGAAGCGGAGGTCGTCTTTTTAACCACCCCGGATCGCGTTATTGAAGAAGTATGTGCAGCGATAGCGTCGAAAAAGGGATTTAGAAAGGGGCAGATTGTTTTACATACCAGCGGCGCCCATAGCTCAACCATCTTATTTTCTGCCAGGAATATGGGGGCAGATGTCCTTTCATTCCATCCCCTGCAAACCTTTCCGGAGCTTGAGGCAGGTTTGCGTTCCCTTCCGGGTACATATTTTGCGGTAGAGGGGGATGAAAAAGCTTTACCCCTTGCTGAGGAACTGGTTGATGCCATGGAAGGGAAGATGCTTACCATACCTACAGAGATGAAACCGCTTTATCACGCGGCGGCATGTGTGGCCTGCAATTATTTGGTGTCACTTATGGATGTGTCCTTAAGGATGTACAGGGTTATGGATATTTCTCCTGAAAAAGCATTTGAAGCACTTTCTCCGTTAATTTTTAGCACAATGGGCAATATAAAAGCACTGGGACCTGAAAAGGCTTTGACAGGTCCGGTATCAAGGGGTGACAGTTCTACGATCAGCTCCCATATTGACATCATGCGGAAACTGACACCGGAACTTCTTCCGCTGTACCGGTCCCTGGGACTTTATACAGTGGATCTTGCCCTTAGAAAGGGTACGCTCGATAAAGAAGGAGAAGGAAAAATTAAAAAATTGCTAGGAGGATTAAAATGACTGTCAATCGTTTTACAACCCTGGAACTGAAAGAAATGAAACAGAAGAAAGAAAAAATCACGATGATTACCGCTTATGATTATCCTACGGCGCAGATTGCTGATGAAGCCGGGGTAGAGACTATCCTTGTTGGGGATTCTCTGGGGAATGTGGTGCTGGGTTACGATAATACCCTTGCAGTTACCTTAAACGATATGATCCATCATGGTAAGGCGGTGGTCAGAGGCAGTAAAAGGGCTTTTGTAATTATTGATATGCCGTTTTTAACTTACCAGATAAACAGCGAGGATGCTCTGCGCAATGCCGGAAGGATTATCCAGGAAACAGGGGCGCAGGGGTTAAAACTGGAAGGCGGAGTGGAGATTGCTGAGGCTGTAAAGGGCATTACTTCAGCAGGTATACCTGTTGTGGGCCATCTGGGTCTGACACCTCAATCAGTTGGACAGCTCGGGGGTTACAAAGTTCAGGGGAAAGATCCGCAGGTGGCGCGGAAAATGATTAAGGATGCCCTGACCCTTGAAGAGGTCGGTGCGTTTATGGTCGTTCTGGAGTGTATCCCCTGGCAGCTGGGTAAGGTAATAACTGAAAAATTATCAATACCCGTAATCGGAATCGGAGCCGGAGCGTTTTGTGACGGCCAGGTTTTGGTTTATCACGATGTTATGGGTATCTATGCTGGGAAAAGGCCGAAGTTTGTAAAGCAATATGCTGCAGCAAGGGATGAGATGATGAAAGGGGTTGAAGCTTATATTTCCGAAGTCAGACAGGGTACTTATCCTGAAGAAAAGCATACTTTCACCATGTCTGAGGAGATCCTGGAGATTGCCCTGAAGGAATAGCCATTGTAAGATGTAGCTATATTAATAAACCAGTATTCCGGGGGGGGGAGCTTGTTGGAAGTAATTAAGGATATTGCCGGATTACGGGAAAAGATCCGTGAAGTGAAGAAAAAGGGATTGAGTATTGGGTTTGTGCCTACCATGGGGTATCTGCACGAGGGGCATCTTTTTTTGATGAAAACTGCCAAAAAAGAAAATGATTTTTTGGCAATCAGTATTTTTGTTAACCCTCTGCAGTTCGGGGCGGGAGAAGATTTTGAGGAATATCCCCGGGATCTTACCAGAGACGAAATGCTCGCCCGTTCGGTGGGCTGTGATCTTATTTTTTCGCCTGCGGTGAAGGAGATGTATCCTTCCGGATATGCAAGCTGACGGAAGGCCTCTGTGGTGCATCCCGGCCGGGACATTTTCTCGGTGTTACCACAGTGGTAGCCAAGCTCTTTAATCTGCTCAACCCCGATCGTGTTTATTTTGGTCAAAAAGATGCCCAGCAGGCTTTTGTGCTTAAGAAAATGGTTTATGATTTGAATATGGATCTGGAGTTTATTGTCCTGCCCACCGTTAGAGAAGAAGACGGGCTGGCGATGAGTTCCCGCAATAAATATCTGACCCCCGAACAGAGGGCAGAAGCTGCAGTACTATATAAAAGTTTAAAACAAGTCCGCAAGTTGGTCGTTGAAGGAGAAAGGAATGTCGAAGCAATAAAACAAGTGTTAACTGGTATAATCGCTGAAGCTGGACATGCTCAAATTGAATATATAGAAATAGTAGATACCCGAAATCTGCGTTCTCTAAGCATGGTAAAAGGTGAATGTCTGATTGCCCTTGCCGTTAAATTTGGTCAAACCAGATTAATTGATAATATAATTCTGGAGG
>CAZQXY010000035.1:0-13074 GCA_964597455.1 uncultured Desulfovibrionaceae bacterium | reverse complement strand
AGCAACCATACCAATCACAAATATTGCGGCGTCACCATCCCCTTCACCGGATAGAAAGAGTTGTCGCCCGGGGCATCCGCCGGCCAGGGTAAAAGCAAGTCCGGCAAGGGTCATACCGGCAAAATTCCAAAAATGCATGGTATGGGCTACAGGTTGTCCAACAAAGCCGGGGTTAAATTGATTGATTACCAGGTTCGTTACAAATGCTGCGACAGCGAGGCTGGCGATTCCTACAAATAGATGGGTCTGTTTGAATAGAATCAGATCACGGATGGCTCCCATGGTACAAAACCGACTCTTTTGTGCCAGGAAACCTATCACAAGACCGACAATAAGGGATACGACAAGGGGCGCATGCATGGAGCCCGGCCCTTCCACACTGTAGAAAAGGATACCGCTCTGTGGTTCACCTACGATCTTTGGATTCAAGAGCATTAAGATCAGAAAACCTGCCATAATGATGGGGAAAATCCATCCCACCGATGTGTAGGTCTTATGAGTGGCTCCCAAATTGTATCCACCCTGAAGGAATTTAGTCCCAATCCAGATCCCTGCCGCAAGGCCGAGCAGACCGAGGATGGCGTTCCAGTCACCTCCGGCCAGGCGAAGCAGTGCCCGCCATGGACAGCCAAGGAATAAAAGGGCGCCAATCATGGCGAAAGCACCCAGGACAAACCTGACAATAGGTGCAGAACCCAACCGGGGCCTGAACTCCTTAAAGAGGTATGCCGCGGCAAAAGATCCCAAAACAAAGCCAATAATTTCCGGACGCAGATACTGTACTACAGGGGCTCTGTGTAAACCAAGCGCGCCTGTAATATCACGAACAAAGCAGGCCACGCAAATACCCATATTCGCAGGATTACCCCATAGCTGCAGCAATGAAGCCAAAATGCCTATTGCTATACCAACGACAATGATTCCCCACTTAGTTGCTAATACGTTTTTCATCAGTTAACTACCACCACCTATAAATAATTTGACAGTTATGAAAGTGTGTTCATTAAAAGTATAGTGCAATTTTAAGAATAAGGGAAATAGGTTTTCTCAATAAGGGTATATGCTCTTATAGGTAATTATAATAAGTAGTTAAACAAACCTTAACAAAAAGCAGCCCGCATAATACTGTTTAGCCGGACGGAAAACGAACAAACAAATAAACTACCTGGAGGGCTACCTAAGGTAGCAATAATTTAGTAAAATGGGAGGAGGCTTGAAATTTGATTTCCACTTCCTCCATTTATCTGGGAGCAAAATACCAGGGCTTTCATTCCTTGTCAAAGTTATCAAGCCGGGAAAGGCAAACTTCTCCTACAATTTAAAAGGATGGGATTGTGATGGGACTAAAAATTGATGTGCCTGGGAGACAGACATACCAAGTAGAAGCCATTGTCTTCGATTTAAATGGTACCCTGACAATTGACGGAGAGCTTCGCTCCAGCACCCGGGAACTATTATTGGAGTTGGCGGAAGAAGTATCCATCCATATACTGACAGCGGATACGCACCATTCGGCCTCTATGGTGCAGGAATCCCTGGGAGGTAAAGTGAAGGTACATGTGCTGCAGGGGGATTACACATTAGAAGCAAAACGTACCTTGATCAAGGAGCTGGGACCCGGGCAGACTGCAGCTGTGGGCAACGGAGCTAATGATGCCGGCCTGCTGGAAGAGGCCTGTCTTAGCGTTGCTGTCCTGGAAAAAGAAGGCTGCGCTGCTGAAGTCCTCTCCAGGGCCAATATCCTGGTGCGCAGCACTGACGATGCCTTGAAGCTTTTTCTAAATACCAGGCGCATCATTGCAACGCTACGACGTTAGGTAAATATTTGATCCGTTTTAAAAAAGATTTTTCAATTCAATAATCCGATTACTCAATCTTTCCATACGATGTATTTAACGATAATATTCAAATTTGAACTGTTCTCCTTTGTTTTGTATATATATAAAGATCATTTGTATATATATAAAGATCATATAGGGGGACTGATCGGTGTTTTACAGGAGTTCCCTGTTAAAGAAGTAATCGACCTAGGAGTTGTGCATACTACAAAAACCTTTGAGGATTACTTAACTCTATTGATCAGAAAAATATCAAGTTCACTGAAGGCCGGGCCGGAATGAGCCGTGACTTAGGCGGCGGGGTCAAACTCGAAATCCTTCACCCTTCATCTCCATCCTCAGCCCATCTTAACGATGCCTCTATCGTGGCAAAAGTAACGTATAACCAGGTAAGCTTTATGTTCACCGGCGATGCGGAAGAACCCAGTGAACAGCAGATCCTTCTCCAAAGCAGAGTCCAACCTACAAGCACAGTGTTAAAAGTTGGCCATCACGGAAACAATTCAAGCACTTCGACTGCTTTTCTACAAGCAGTAGATCCGGAAGTTGCAATAATCATGTGCGGTGAGAGCAACACCTACGGTCACCCACATGAGGGGACAATGCAGAAGCTTAGCGCAGCTGGGGTAGATATTTACCGGACAGATCTTAACGGGGATATTGTAATTACCACTGACGGACAGAGTTACAATATAGACAATTCCATTGTCCCGTTTAAATTTGAGCCTACTCCAATAGTGCCGGTTACTTCAGAGCCTGGAAATGGTGTCTTTATAGGGAGTATTAAGTCGGATAAATATCATTATCCTGTTTGTCGGTATGCAGAGAGCATTGTTTCGGAAAATCAAATATGGTTTGATAGTGTGCAGAATGCGAAGAATCAGGATTATAGCCCATGCGGGGTTTGCAGGCCGCCGCAGTAAATATTAAAGGTAAGAAGAAGTTTAATGAAAAGAGGATATGTTATGGGCAACGAAGATATTAGGAAAATAATAGGAGAATTGGACTTGTATCGCCTTCAGAAGAAAATGGAAGGTTATGGTCCAATACCCGTAACCATTGGGGATTTGTTTGCCTGTGGTTGTTATTTTATTCAGCAGGGCAAGAGAAACCTTGGATATAAACTTTGCCGCACAGCTTTGTTGGCTTATGAAGTTGCTCCAGACTTGATTGAACGGATCTTAAATCATATAGAAGGTGACGAACAGGAAATTGCTCAGCTTCTTAATCCGCACGTAGAGGTCCCAGGCTGGCTTTTTGGAAGTGATGAAAGCTGAAGAGGGAAGGCTGGGGAAGAAAAAACTTTTACAATAAGTCGTTTTAATGTAATACAAACGCAACGAAAGAGGTGAAATGTGACCAGTTATTTAATACCTTATATAGATCCAAGGAAAATAGATGGGCATGAAGACCCGATGTTGGATGAATACACCTATGGTGATGTTGGTGAAAGAGGAAAGAAGCTTTTGGAAAAGGTAAAAAAGGGAGACTTTCTAAGCAAATACACGGTTATAAGAGAGAATTGGAGCAGGATGTTAAAATTAAATATGGAATGGAGAAAGTTAAAGGAATTATTGTATGCAATGGTATTCTGCCAGCATTTGAGGATTTTTACTATGATTTAATGACTAATAAGACAGATATCGAAATAATGTTTTACGCGTGGAAATTTAGTTTTAAGCCATTCTAAAGGGATAAACATTATATTAATCATAGATTAGTAATACTCCAAGGGGGCAATGCTTTGCAATTTGTTGAACTCTACTAAAAAGGCTATTATTAGGCATCTTCACGTATACCTTGCCTGCCGTATATCGATATCTCCTTATGACGCGCTTAAGGCTAATAATGCGACACAACTTAAAAAAATGTATATGAATGTTAGCAGAATAAAGCGACTAATGATTAGGTGATTGAATGAAAAAGCACGCTATTTTATGGACGTTATTATTTCTTGCCCTATTCTCTTTAACGGCATGCAGCAGTAATAAGGGAAAAGACAGTTATACAACGATGAATGAAAATATAATTCAAGTAAAAGAATTTGAGGTTAGTACAGAACTTCTTAATTCCAACACGGTTGCGAAAGGCAATGTTTATGTTCAAAATAGCCATGATAAAGTTAGGATTACGATTGTTGCCTCAATTATAATTGGAGAAAACGATTGGGGTGGTGTTTCATTCTATATTCCAGTGGGATGGAATATATCAAGTGCTTTATCTAGTTTTCCTGATGGTAGTGGCAATAAAGCCAGTGATAATGCGGCGATTTGGAATACATCCGATTCAGAATCAGAATGGAAAAGCTTTGTAGAAATTGGCCGTAATCATAGCCAAACGCCTACCGGCGGAGGTAAAGGAACAGTTTTTTTGGAATTGACACATGATGAAAACACTGCAATATCTGATGGCTTATCATTATTGGTTTCGGTTGGTTCTGAAGTCAAAGAAGGAGTACCAGTTGTTGGGACAGAATCTACATCTATTGAAATAGATTTTAATTCCATAAATTGAATTTATTGGTTGCTGACGAATTCCAATCTGCAGTTGAGATTATGAGAATAAGTGAATGAGTAGTATATGTATGGAAGAAGGAAATAGCTGACAATGAAGAAGACAATTTTATTTGAACAGCTTGCAAGTGAATTGAGCTTTATTCGAGCTAATTATTTAGAATGTGAATGGAATAACACACTGCCTTACTGCCAAATAACACTTATTAATAATTCACATCATTACCAGCCAACAGAAGAGGACAAATTTCTTTACGATGTTTTCTTAAAAACGTTATTAAGGGGAAAACGGCCTTTCTGCTCCTATTTTACTGAAAAAGCCATTGTTAAAAACTATGGTGCCCCTTTTTTTCTAACAGAATTAGAACTAAATGAACAGGGAAGCATTAAATATACATTTGACGAAATACTTAGAGAAACGTATATGAACTTTAATGATCTAATCAATCCATGGTGTGGCGATATTGATGATGTTGATTTTGACCCAAAACACCCAGGAAACGAGAAAGCTTTATTTGTTAGTTTAGTGGAGAGGTTTGGTGGCAAGATCGCACACTGCATTGAAACCCAAGTAGATATAGGAAGTATTATTGATAGAGAAGCTGCAAAAGGATTTATCGGCCAAAGGGCTGATTTTTTAATAAGTATGCCAAATGGGAGAGGCCTCTTACTTGAACCAGGGAACCACTTCGATCCTAGGCAAATAACGTTGGATGAAAAAAGAGATAAGGAGTTTATTAAAGTTGGAATCAATACTCGTCGCATGGAGAACAAGTATATTTACGAGAGCAGTCTTTATGATCAAATTGAACAAGACCTGAACGAATCTGGCGCTTTCAAATATTTAACAGTTGAAAATAATACCCGTTCAGAAATGCAATTGGCTTCAAATTATCTATTCTTACTTCCATCACTTGTAACGAGGGTTGAACGTCTCCTATTACATTTCTGGCTCAAAGAAGGCCTGTTTCATAGTAGTAGTATTAGTATTGGGATGATAGAGCGTGATCTGGAATGTGCTGAACTATCCTTGGCCAGTTTTATGGACCGTCTTTCACGTTTATGCAAATTATATGGCATAGACTTTAATATGCCAGCAATAGAGCTACATGTTAAAAGAAATACAGATTACAAATATGGGAAAGCCCACATACCAGGCATATCAGTAAAGGAATGTGACAGTTTTGATGGTGTAGAATTATTATTAGATGTGGGCATAAAGTGTAATAACCTTACAAAGCCAGAACTAGCAGGCGCAAAATATTCAGGAGCCGTAAGACAAACTTATAAACACAATGAACCGGTTCGCTTTGGCTACCTATCGAGTATCCGGAAAATCAATAAAAACAATGAAGAAATAGATGGTATATTGAATTCCTTTATCCAAGACTATTTTCGTAAGTATAAAATGCGCGAAGGCCAAAAAGAAATCATTAGCAACATTCTTGCTCAAAAATCTACTATTGGACTTTTGCCTACAAGTGCCGGAAAATCACTTTGCTACCAACTAGCTTCATTGTTGACACCAGGCATAACATGTGTAATTGACCCCATAGTGGCTTTGATGAATGATCAAGCGCAGGGGTTAACAGAACAGTATGGGATAGACAGGGTATTCCCATGGCATGCTGGCAGTAAGGTTAAGGATGATGAAGTTGGCAAAATACTAACAAGTAACCTCATAGTTTTTATATCTCCGGAACGTCTCCAAAGGCCTGGTTTTAGGAATGCGATACGTTTAGTTAATGCTATAGATATTTATGTGAATTATGCAGTAATAGATAAGGCGCATTGTGTGTCTATGTGGGGGCATGATTTTCGTCCTTCATATTTAATGCTAGAACATAGCTTTAATAAATATTTTTCATTTCAAGGAAGAAAACCTGTTCTGGTCGCGCTAACTGGAACAGCATCACAACTTGTATTAATTGACCTAAAGCGTGAACTGAACATCCAAAAAATAGATGCAATTGTTCGGCCAAAAACTTTCAATCGGAGTGAGCTAAACTTTAACCTGGTTAAATGTTCCAATGATCCTATTATCCCATAGGCAGGTCTAAGATTAAATAACAACTGGAAATTTTATAACAAGATTTACCCAGAAATATTAACTTGAAAAAAGGTTGATTTTTAAACCTTAATACTATTATACGAGGAGAATTGGTATGAAATATTTTGCCTATGGTTCTAATATGAACCCTCAAAAGATGAAAGAAAGGAATATAAACTATACTGAAAGAATTCCTGCAACCCTTAAGGGTTATACTTTAAGGTTTAATAAAATAGCGTCCCGTAATCCCGCTGAAGGGTTTGCAAACATAGTTCTCAATGTAAATGGGGTTGTCGAAGGGGTTTTATATGATCTTCCGGATACTGATATTGAAAAATTAGACAAATATGAAGGTTTTCCGAATCATTATGATCGCAAAAAAGTGAGGGTGCTGGCAGCTGCAGGTGAGGAAGAAGCATTAACTTATATTGCCCGCTCGGACAAAACCGGGGAAGGTCTAAAGCCGACTAAAGTTTACCTTAATCATTTGCTGGCTGCCAGGGATATGCTTTCAGAAGATTATTATGAGCGATTGCTCCGTTACGATGCCTTGGACTCTTGATGTGGCAAATTTTTAGAAACTAAGTCGAAGAAGTATTTATTTAAGCCTAATCTGCTGGCCGGGCATTTTATCCTGAATGCTATCAACACAACCGGTTTTATAATAAGAGGGATTATGAGGGGGTGCTTTTATGGAGCAGGAGATCCTTCTGTGCGACCTGGATGCGTTCTTTGCCTCTGTGGAGCAGTTGGACAACCCTGGGCTGAAAGGCAGGCCCGTCGTCGTGGGCGGCGATCCTGACTCCCGGGGCGTTATCTCCACCTGTTCCTACGAGGCCAGGCAGTTTGGGGTAAGGTCTGCCATGCCGATGAAAAAGGCCCTGAGACTCTGCCCCGAAGCGGTAGTTTTACCGGTAAACATGCCCAGATATAAAGAAGTATCGGATCAGGTGATGGATATATTCGACAGGTTTACCCCCGACATTGAACAAGTCTCCATCGATGAAGCGTACCTGGCTGTAAAAGCAGGCACCGGCCTGGAGACAGCCCGGGAGGTCCGTTTTGCCGTCCGGGAAGGGCTGGGCCTGCCGCTGAGCATCGGGGTTTCCATCAACAAGCTTCTGGCCAAGATCGCCTGCTCTCTGGCCAAGCCGGACGGCATCATGGCTCTATATCCTGAAGATGTGGAGAAGGTTTTATGGCCGCTTCCCGTAAGATTTCTGCCGGGGGTGGGGCCTGTGACAGAGGCGAAGCTGAACGCCTTCGGCATAAAGACTGTTGGCGAACTGGCTTCTTTCCCGCTGGAGGCGCTGAAAAGCATTGCCGGCAGCCCAACCGCAGCCGCCGAGCTCAAAGCATATGCCTTTGGCCGGGACAGCAGAAAGCTGGAGCTTAATACCGAGCAAAAATCAATATCCGAGGAGATCACCTTTCCGCGGGATGTTTACGAAAAGGATTACATTCTGGCTGTCCTCTTCGACCTTGCTTCGGAGATCGGCTACCGCCTGCGCTCCAAAGGGCTTACAGCCAGGACCGTTGGCCTGAAGCTTAAGTTTCCCGACCTTAGCTTAAAAACAAGGTCCTTCACCCTGCCCGAGGTCACGGCCAGCGATGAGAAGATCTTTAAGGCCGCCGCTGAGCTTTTTGCCCGCTGCTGCGGGAATCCTCCCTGGCGCTTGGTTGGTATCAAGGCCTCCGGGCTGGAGGGGGAAAGCCAGCTTTCGCTGATCCCCGGTGGGAACCCCAAGGAAGAAAAGATCACGCCGGTTCTGGATATGCTGCGGCGCAGATACGGCCGGGGTGCGGTGTTCAAAGGCAGGCGGCTGCTGCTGTGGAAAAGGGATGTATTTTAAGTAATTGTTGTAAATAAATACGGGGGGGGTCAAATGATTTTCAGGTTAACTTCTGGCGTTCAAAGACATTTATTATCATTTCCTGAAACGGGGATGGGCTGCCAAAGCATTGAAGCCCGGGGGCATAACATGCCTTCCAAGGAAAGGCATTCGGTTTTTAATAGGGAAGTATTTTCCACCCATACATCATTATCCTTATCAACTAAAAGCAATGATTAGAGGGCAAAGCAAGAAATATGTGCCTTCTAGTGTATATAAACTGCCTGCAAAAATACCTGGAGGGATTTCCGTGAAAGTATTTCTTGATACTAACATAATTATTGGGGGCGGCAATTGTCCTGAACATGTTGAATTAAAAAGGAAAGGCGAATGATGGGGAAATTTGCCTTTACATTGGTCATGAAATCTGCTCAGAACAAAGCAAAAGATCAACAGACCACTATTTTGGATCATGTAACGCTGCACGCAATCAAAAATTATTTAAAATATTACAGGAAACAAAAAAAACACAGCAAAAACTAGAAGCCTTAGAAGAGGACGAATGGAAATTTTGGGATGACTGCCAACTTCACTATCCTCAATGCACCTTTTCGGGTTTGATTTCTGCTGCAGGTGTTTCTCCCCCCGAACTTTTATTGGAAAAAGATCTAAACAATGAAATTGTTTTTTTGGAGGAACTCATAACCATATTTAATATTGAAAACATGGATGCGATTCATCTTATGACCGCACATAGCGCAAATATTAATTTTTTCTTAACCTGGGATAAGAGACTAATAAAGCGGGCAGGCAAGGTCCATTGGCTACATCCAAAGATCGCTACTCCCTTTGATTTTTTACAGCAAGTTAATTTTTCAAGTAGCGGGTAGTATTTTCGAACTGTTCGCATATATGGTGAGGCAGGTGTAAAAATAGAACTTGAACTGTAATATAGGGTGTGAAAATTGAGGATTCATGTTTATTAGGTAAACCATAAAAACCCAAATACATTATAAAAGGAGGATCTTTAAATGATTTTCAAGTTAACTCCCAATGTTCAAAAGCAATTATTATCACTTCCTGAAACGGGGATGGGCTACCAAATTATTGAGGCCCGAAAGCATGACAAATCTTTCAAAGAAAGATATTTGGTTTATAATTGTGAATTAATCGTTGAGCATGACAAAAGGTTTGTGGAATTTAGGGAAAAAATTATAACCGAAGGGTATAAAAATGTTTTGGGTAAGGCCGGCTATTTACACCTTGATATAAACACAATTTCTTTGGTTGCACGTAGAAAAATTACAGAGGTTTTCGCTTTGACAGAAAAAGAAAGAAAAGAAAAAGGTAGGCATTCAGGTGGTAGTGGAGCTACCGAAAATCCAAAAGAACGAGCTGATGGGGAAGAAGTATTTACTAGACTATCTCCATATGAAGATGACATAAGGATAGATCTTGAAAATAAAAAACTTAAACCGGGGGCTTTTACAACTACATATGTTGACTATCAGACATGCTTAAAATATAATGACGACCCCATAGACAGGTACGCCTTGCCGAGCGATGAAAAAATTAAATGGGCATTTTTTATACAGCCAAAACAAACTGACTTTCTTCAGCGTGGAATAGTACAACCTGCTTTTGGCCACGATGGAGGCGGCATTGAGACATATTTTGAAAAAGGCACGGCTAATAATACCTGCTACGGCAAAAAACCTTATGGAGAATCATAGCCATGAGGAAGGTTCAATTGAAAAAAGAACATATTCAACACCTTATGAAGCTGCCGGAAAGCGGTATGGGATATCAGATTGTTGATATAACGCTTAAAGATGGGCAACAGTTTAAAGAACGAACCGTTTTAAATTCCCAATTGTTGTTACTTGAGGATAACGAAGACATTGATCCCAATTATATTAAAAGAATAGAACTAACAAAAAATAAATATTGATTCCTGAACAAACGAAAATGCCATTATGTTTAGTATAAAGCAACAACCAGGATTTGAAAAAGCAAAGGAGCTTATAGAACATTACCGGCAGGCCTTGATAACACAAACGACTCATCGTAATGAATTAGATGATTTAGAAAAATTGGCAGAACTAAAAAATAAAGGGATCATTACAGAAGATGAATTCCAATCCAAAAAAAGGAAATATTGAACTTATAACAAAATTCCATACGGGCAGTGTTTCTTAAAATGCCCTGGCTTTATTTTGTACAACTTATGGCCAGTCAAAAGGATCTTAAAAACAGAACAAAGCTGTTGTAGAAACTGCTATTTTGGGACCGGTGGGTTTGTTGGACGGGCTATCAATTTGAAAATAGCTTGGAGGGATCAAAGATGACTGAAGAAAAAGGATTGCAGGAATCGGGCAAAAAACCTTTTATAAGCAAAATACCGGGTTTCAGAAGCGGTAAATGGTGGAAGAAGATAATTGCATCAATCGGTTATTTTTTTATTTTGCTTATAATTATCGGAGCGTTACTGCCAGGCCAAAAAAACGGGGATAATGAAGTGGCGGATGTACATAGTAGCCGCAAATCAGAAACAAGTTTAGAGGTAGAAGCAGAGACCGAAAGTGAGCCAGGGGAAATAGCAGAACCGGAACCAATAAAAGAGGAAGCTGCAACAAAGGTTGAAGAAAAAAAACCTGAACCGAAGAAAGAAGAAGTTGCACCAAAAGTAGCAGAAAAAGAAACAGTATCACAAAAAAATGCTGTAAGGAAGGCTAAGGATTATCTAAGTCTTATGGGTTTTTCTAGAAAAGGATTGATTGAGCAACTTGAATTTGAGGGTTTCAGTAATGAAGATGCTGCATACGCTGCAGATAAAATAAACGCAAACTGGAAAGAACAAGCTGTAAGGAAAGCTGAAGACTATCTAAATCTTATGGGTTTTTCTAGAAAAGGATTGATTGAGCAACTTGAATTTGAGGGTTTCAGCAAAGAAGATGCCGCATACGCTGCAGATAAAATGGGTTTTTAAACAACGGTCAAGTTGACAGTGGCTTGCGGGTGTAGTGTGGGAAGTAATTTAATATGCAATGGGATTATTAAACAATACGGCCTATGGATATCTGGCAGTTGATTTATGTTTCTGTAAGCAATATTTGATGTTCTAACCCTGAATACGAAAAAAAGGGTTGCCGAAACAGACTGATCAAATATGACTTTGCACCGGTAGATATCCACCTTATTAATAAAATGGGTAGGATCAGGAAATTAAAATATTTACCTGTTCAGGGGGCCAGTTGAATGCCTTGTTTTAGAAAACTTTTTTATAGAAAAATGCCTGGTTCCTTGAACCGGGCTCTGTGAAAAACGGTTTCTGCCGGTTTGCTGTATTTTATAATCTTTATTTTTGCTTTTGCGGCAATTTCCTGTGAACCGGCGGATGGGCCGCCTGTTGACAATATTGTTGTAGAAACTAACGGCAGGGCAGGGGATCTTGAAGAAGTGCCTGGCAGCAGCGGGTTGGATGGAAAAGCCGATATGACAGTTGAAGGGCTTGAACCTGATAAATTGGAAAAAGGAACAACCCTGCCCCCTGATACATCCGGCCAGGTTAAAGCTCACTTCATCAACGTCGGGCAGGGTGATTCAATACTTGTCCAAACACCGGAACAAAATATTCTTATTGATGCCGGCGGGCGCAATGCCGGTGCAGACGTGGTTGAATATTTAAGAAACCATGGCGTCAGCAGCCTTGACCTGGTTGTCGGGACCCACCCCCACGAAGATCATCTCGGCGGACTTATCGAAGTGCTTAATATCATTCCCGTAAAGGAGGTTATCGACCCTGCTGTTGCGCATACTACAAAAACTTTTGAAGACTACCTCACCCTCATCGATGAAAAGGATATTATTTTCACCGAAGGCCGCGCCGGCATGAAAAGGGATCTGGGCGGTGGTGCTGTTCTGGAAATTCTGCCACCCCGGAAAAGAGATTATCAATGTAGGCACTTATTTTTTTATGCAAACGATTTTTAATCTTTGACGTTATCCAGGCCTCCTTTAATCAGTTTGTCTAAAATATTTTTGGCAAAGTTCCAGTCTTTTTTGTTTTGTTCGTAAAGTTCCTTGCCTTTACCAGTGATACGGTAGTACTTGCGCCTGCCACCCTGTGTTTCATCTCCCCAATAAGAGACAAGATAACCATCCTGCTCCAGCCGGCGGAAGGCAGAATATAAGGTTGCTTCCTTTAATTCGTACTGGTTTCCGGTTAGCTCTAGAATCTTTTTATAGATCTCATATCCATAGCTGTCACCTTGGCGGAGCACATTTAATATTATCGTGCTGGTATGGCCGCGGATGAGGTCTGTTGAAATTGTGGCACCCATAATAACTCACCTCTTGGTATACATGGTACAACACACTACTATGTCTGTCAACATAAACTTATTGCTGCACTTTAGCAAAGGCCTGGACTCTTTATCTTTGTGAGATTATAGAGAGCAATTTGTGTTCTGAATGCCGGAATTTCTGTGTATCTTTGCGGAAATACTATTCAAAGGAGCGTGAAGAACATAGATAGAAATGTCGAGCTTTTATACTTTATCTTTCAAAATACCCAAATGGGTGTGGAACTCAAACAAACGGAAGAACGATTTAAGGAGGCGGCACTTGTATCCGGATAAAGTTTTCTACGAGCCTGCTATTCTAAATTATGAGCTCGGCAAACAGCTCAAAGAAAAATTTAAAAATGTTCTATGGCTGCCCATAGAAAGCCACAACAATATTGAAGAGCTGCGCAGTAATCCCAATAAAGAATTTCCCAGGATGAAGCGGTATCTGATCATTGGAGTGCGGAAATCTTTAAAATACACGCCAAACCATAA
>CAZQXY010000034.1:0-13414 GCA_964597455.1 uncultured Desulfovibrionaceae bacterium | reverse complement strand
CGGCCACAGCGGCCGCAGCCCTTTTCAATCCAGGGAAGTTCCTCAGCACAACGCGGGCAGATAATCTTTTCCCGCTCTAAAATAATTTCCCGCCGGGAGCAATCATCTGCGCCAAAAGCCCGGGGGGAAGGCTTGTTTGAAACCATGCCGGGCAGGCTTCCGCAAAAAGGGCACCGGGGAGGATAAAGAATATCCAGCAGGAACTTGAACAGCGACATAATACACCTCTTTCAAGGAGAAGTCAATTTTCTGATTATTCGACGTATTCCCCCTATTGGCGGCACGAGCAAGACGAAATAACGTTGGAATTATTAATAAATTGAAAAATGCAAAAAATGCTGTAAAATTTTAGCACATTTGAAAATTATTCCTTGACAAACTGCGTAATATTGAATAAAATGTGTTTGTGTTTTTTTAACTCTGCTTTTTTATAATTCATTATGCCCTGCAGCGAAAGGATTGGCAAAATGGAAAACGATCGTTTGTTTGAAATAATAAATGAAATTACTGCGCTTAGAGAAAACCTGCACCAATTGTTTATGGAAAATGAAAAGGTTACCAGGGAAGTGCTGCAGGTTTCCACCTTGTTAGACCAGCGCATTAACAGTTATATCAAGCTGGACAGCCTGAAAGACAATTGGTAGTTTGTAACTGCTCAGTCTAATACACCGCGAAGCAGGGGGACGGTCCGAGACCACTGAAAAATCCCTGAATTGTCATCCTGCTGAATTGTCATCCTGAGCGTTAGCGAAGGATCTTAAAGTTATTGAAAACATAAGATTCTTCGACTTCGTCTCAGAATGACAGACAAAGGTCTCAGAATGACAGGCAAAAAACTATTGTTTTTCAGCAGACAAAAACTATTGTTTTTCAGTGGTTTCGGACGCCTCTTTTACAAAAAACTATTGTTTTTCGGTGGTTTCGGACGGTTCCGTCGTCTTCCCATTCGGTCCCCGCAGCTTCACTTAATTGGCTCATGAGCCACTCATGCACGGCGATATTTTTTAAGGGCTCCTTTGTTAGGGAGCCCTTTCGAGTATCTCTCGGCATCTTTATACAATGATAAATCCGGCTTCTTCCGCTTCTTTCTTCAAAATATCCGCCTTATCGGTCCTCTCCCAGGACAGATTAAGATCATCCCTGCCAAAGTGCCCGTAAGCAGCAAGCTGCTTATAGATCGGACGGCGCAGATCTAAATAATCGATTATCGCTGCCGGACGAAGATCAAAATGCTTATAGATCAGTTTTTCGATAAATTCAACCGGCACTTTTTCCGTATTAAATGTTTCCAGTAATATTGAAACCGGCCGTGCCACCCCGATAACGTAAGCCAGCTCAAGCTCACACTTATCCGCCAGGCCGGCGGCCACCACGTTCTTCGCTGCATAGCGCGCAGCGTAACTGGCAGAGCGATCAACCTTGGTGGGGTCTTTGCCGGAGAAGGCCCCGCCGCCATGGCGGGAAAAACCTCCGTAAGTATCCACGATAATTTTGCGGCCGGTCAAGCCCGTATCGCCGAGGGGGCCTCCCACCACAAAGCGTCCCGTAGCGTTAATCAGATAGCGGGTTTGTTTGTCCAGAAGCTCTTCCGGAATTACTTCTTTCACAATAACCTCAACCAGATCCTCCCGCAGGCGGCTGAGCGAAACCTTACTGCTGTGCTGTGCAGCGAGGGCAACGGCCGCAACGCGTTGAGGTTTCCCGTCGCGGTATTCAACAGTAACCTGCGATTTGCCGTCGGGGCGCAGGTAGGGCAGCGTTTTCTCTTTGCGAACCTCCGCCAGGCGCCTGGTCAGTTTGTGGGCCAAATCTATCGGCAAGGGCATCAGCTCAGGAGTTTCATTGCAGGCAAAACCAAAAATAATCCCCTGGTCTCCCGCACCTGTACTGTTGTAGATATCCTCTTTCCCCTCACCATGCTTAATTTCCCAGGATTCGTTCACCCCGAGGGCTATATCCGGCGACTGCTCATCAATAGAGGTGAGAACGGAGCATGTGCCCCCGTCAAAACCGTATTTTGCCCGGTTATAACCGATCTCGTTGACCGTTTCGCGAGCGATCCGGGGAATATCGATGTAACAATCTGTTGTAATCTCGCCGGCAACCAGGACTAAACCGGTGGTAACCATGGTCTCCACCGCCACCCTTCCCATAGGATCATCTTTCATAATGACATCGACCATGGCATCGGAGATCTGATCGGCAACTTTATCGGGATGGCCTTCGGTCACAGATTCCGATGAAAACAGGACAACTCCATTTCTGTTCATCTAACAGCCTCCTATCTCTTCTCATGAAGAATATAATACTTGCAAAGCATAAAAACCGCAAAGCATAAAAACCGCAAAAATAAACAACCTCTTACCCGGGCAGGCAAGAGGAAATAAATATCCCCTCTTATCTCCCAGGACAACCGGCTGCATGCCGCCGACCCGCAGGAATTGGCACCAGGCGATCCGCTCTGTAATAATTACCCCTGGATAAGCTTTTTTCCCAAGCCACTTCCAGTGTATTGCTTACAGCATACGGATCCGGTTGCCGGGGTTCATAGAGCCCTTCTCTCCCCCGCTCTTGATAAGAGTATACACAATTTTTAATTTCTTACATCATAAAATATATTCCTGTCCCTGTCAATACCTTGTTTGGTTTGAATCATTCCCCAGCTTCCCTTTCCGCCAGGGCAAAAATTAATTCGCCGGAGGCGGCAAGCTTTTCACCCACCCATGCGCGCCCTTTACCGCGACCGACAACTCCCTTCAGCCCAGTCAGGTTAACCTCGATGGTAAGCATATCGCCCGGGCGAACGACTTCCCGGAAGCGAAGCTTATCTATCCCCCTGAAGAGGGCCAGCTTCCCTTTGAATTCATCCCGGCTGAGCAGTGCAACTGCTCCCACCTGCGCCATCGCCTCCACAATCAGGACACCCGGCATGACAGGGTTTCCCGGGAAGTGCCCCTGAAAAAAGGGCTCATTTATGGATACATTCTTTATCCCCACCGCCTTCTCACCCGAAACTACTTCCAGGATCCTGTCGACCATCAAAAATGGGTAACGGTGGGGAATAATTTCCTGGATTTCACGGGTATTTAATATTTTTTTCATTGGACAATAATCCTCCCTTTGCAACTCAGCCCAACTTAACCTTGATAAAGCAAGGACCTTGGTAAGGCAAGGACCTTGATAGGGCAAGGACCTTGATAGGGCAAGGACCTTGATAGGGCAGGCAGCTAACCTGCCACATGTCCCTTCCCCATACCCCCGGGATATTCTTCGTCCGCGGCATCGTCCTTCTGCGCCGGGCCAAAATACAGCGGGGGAGTTACCATAACCCCGGTTTCCTGCTCCAGCAAGCGAAGGATAAAGCCCAGCCGCTCCTCCAGGGAAAGCAGCAGTGCCGGATCATTTTCCTCCTCAAGATATGAAGAAAGCTGAAGTTTAAATAAGGAATTGGCCTCCTCCCATGTATTTAAAATCTGCTGGGCCTTGAGGCGTGCCGACAACTCCAGTGAAGGTTCCAGCTCACGCCCCAGGGGCATTAAAGAAATCTCTTCCAGATAGGATGGTATATAGACATTCAGCTCAAACTGCTCTCTGAGTAGGGCGGCCAGACACTCCTGAGCTTCTTCTTCCCCGTGTACGAGGATAATCTGAGACGGTTTCTGCTTAAATTTGTTTACCCATTTAAGCATTTCGCCCTGATCGGCGTGAGCGGAAAACCCCCCAATAGAGGCAATCCGCGCCCGTACGGCGATGTCTTCCCCGAAAAGAACAACGTTTTTCACCCCATCCAGCAAACGCCTTCCCAGAGTGCCTTCAGCCTGGTAGCCCACAAATAATATTGTCGATTCCGAGCGCCAGAGGTTGTGTTTGAGGTGGTGCTTGATACGTCCGGCGTCACACATACCGCTGGCGGAAATGATCATAGCTCCCCCGGGCAGCTCGTTAATTTTTCTTGATTCATCCACGCTCCGGGAAAAATAAGCCTCCGGGAAATGCAGCGGATAATCTCCGCGGACAAGGCACGCCCTCATCTCCAGATCGAAACATTCCGTATGGCGCATAAAAAGATCCGTTGTCTCTATCGCCATGGGGCTGTCAATGTAGATCGGCAAAGAAGGTATCTCGCCTTTATCAATCAGACCATTGAGAATGTAAAGCATCTCCTGGGTCCGTCCGACGGCAAATGAGGGAACAACAATATTCCCCCCCCTCTCCAGGGTAGAATTAATAATATCTGCCAGAAGCTCGCTCTTTTCATCCTCCCCTTCGTGAAACCTTTTTCCGTAAGTAGATTCCAGAATCAAAAAATCAGCTTCCTCTATAACATCAGGGTCAGGGATTATCGGCTGCTTTTCCCTTCCCAGATCCCCGCTGAAAACAAACTTCCGGCGGTTTCCATCATCATTCACCCAGAGCTCCAGCAGGGCTGACCCCAGGATATGTCCCGAGTTCTGCAGCCGGAAGGATATTTCTGCAGAAAGGTTTATAGTTTCGTAATATTTGACCTCCTGAAAAAATTGCAGGGAATTGATAGCGTCTTCAACGGTATACAGGGGAGGAGTTTCGGCCGCACCCGCCCTTCTCGCTTTGCGATTGCGCCACTCAGCCTCTGTTTCCTGGATATGGCCGCTGTCGGGAAGCATGATCCGGCAGAGGTCAAGTGTAGCACTGGTGGTATAGATCTTTCCCTGGAAGCCTTCCTTGACCAATTTAGGAACAAGGCCGCTGTGGTCTATGTGCGCATGCGTAAGAAAAAGGCATTCAATTTCAGCAGGGTTAAAGGGGAAATCCATCGCGTTACGCCGGCGTAACGCTTTCCCCCCTTGGAACATGCCACAATCTATTAAATATTTTTTACCCTCAACCTCCAGCAGGAAACAGGAGCCTGTTACCGTACGGGCCCCCCCGCAAAATTTTAATTTTAGCACTTCCTCACTCTCCCAATTTTTACTGCATTTGTTTTTTTATACACCGCGAAGCAGGGGGACGGTTCCATCGTCTTCCCATTTGGTCCTTCGCTTCGCTCCGGAGACGCTCGAACCGCCCCCGCAGCTTCACTTATAATTTTAGCACTTCCTCACTCCTTTTAATCTTAAAGCTGAAGCTTTTGTGCAATTTCCTCTACAGCCTGAACAGCCGGAGAATCGTCCGGGAGCCCGAAGAGCGCCTTGTCGTTCAGATCATACTCAATAACCAGATCATCTGCGGGAACGGTGCCCAGAAGCTCCAGCTCCGTTTTTTCAATCTCGCCGCGCAAGGTGCTAACCTCCTGATTTTGGGTCTTTGTGATGATCAGGAAGACCTTCCCGGAGTTGATTTTTAATGATTTGATGATATTGTAGGCCCTCCCGGCGGAGCGCACCCCACGAGCGGTAGCATCGCTCGTAATAAAAGTATAATCGATGTTATTGATGATCCGGCGGCTGAGGTGCTCCATCCCAGCCTCGTTATCAACCGCTACAAAGTCGTAATTTACGCGAAGCTGCTCCAGGTACTTTCGCAGCAGGTCGTTGGGATAACAGTAACAACCGGGACCCTCGGGGTTTCCCATAACAAGCAGATCGATCTGGTCTGATTCCACCATGGCCTGGCTGATACGCATCTCCATAAAAAGGTTCTTGGTCATCCCGGAAGGTACGAGCCGTGGGTCCTTTATATCATCCAAAGCCATGGAAATGGTTTCCTCAATTTCCAGTCCGAGAGCCTCGTTTAAATTAGCATTGGAATCGGCATCTACAGCCAAAATTGCCTTATCCTTATGTTTTTTCGTAAGGTAACGCAGCAAAAGGGCTGTAAAAGTGGTCTTTCCCGTGCCGCCCTTTCCCGCTACTGCAATTACTTTTTCCTTTGACATGTTTTTTCCGGCACCCATACCCCGTTCCTCTTAGAGCCATATTAGAGTCATATTAGAGCCATAGTTGCTCCTTTTTGGGGCGCTCAGCGCTCTATTTCTGAACGGCGCTGTAATGAGAACCGGATAGTCACCTCCTTTTTTATGGTTAAGAAATCAATGTTTAATACCTGATCGGCTCTTTCACCAGGCGAGTATGATTCTCTGTTTTAGCTACAACTATATTATACAGAAGTATGGCAAAAAAAACACCTTTTTTGGTGCCGCATATTGCCACACTATTTTAAAAATATATCTTTCATGCTATAATACGGGTAGTGCAGTGATCTGTCTTGCATAAAATTATTATTAAATTATCATACGAGGTGAACGTATAGTGCCGAAAATTACTTTTCTGGGTCATGCCTGTTTTTTGCTGGGAGATGAAGGGAAAGAAACCCTGGTTTTTGATCCTTTTTTAAAGGAAAACCCTCTCGCAGCTCTTAAAGCGGAGCAGGTTAAGGCGGATTATGTTCTTGTCTCCCACGCCCATTCCGATCATCTGGGAGAAGCCTACGATATAGCCGAGGCTAACGGGGCTACCATTATCTCTACTGCGGAAATATCTTTTTTTGCACAGGGAAAGGGGCTCAATGCCCATCCTTTGAATATCGGCGGAAAGTATAATTTTCCTTTTGGATGGGTTAAAGCTACCCTGGCCTTTCACAGTGCAGGCATTGCAGGCGGTACTCCCTGCGGGTTTGTAGTAAACTATTATGGAAAAAATATTTATTTTGCTGGAGATACGGGGCTTTTCAGCGATATGAAACTTATTGGCGAACTCACCACACCAGACCTGGCCCTGCTCCCAATCGGAGACAACTTCACCATGGGCATAGACGACGCCGTTATAGCCGCATCATTTGTCAACGCACCGGTAGTCATACCCTGCCATTACAACACCTGGCCCCTGGTTGAAGCTGACCCTGGAGAATTCAAAAAGAAAGTGGGGGAGAAAACTAACTCGCAGTGCGTTATTATCGCTCCAGGCGAAAGCTACGATTTTTAAAGTATTTATTAAAACTACATGAAACAATAAGATAGGAGGAAATTTTTTATGAGTTCTTTACCACTGTATCCGAGACATACAAATCCACTGCTGGGAAAAAGTAAGAAGCCCCTGCCGCGGGAGGTTGCGGTTATCGGAGCCGGGAATATCGGCCCTGATATAGCATATTACCTGAAAACCTCTTTACCTGACAGCCGTCTTATTTTGGTGGATGTCGTGGAGAAGCAGCTGCAAAAGGCCGAGGAGAGATTTAAGGGTTATGTTCAAAAATCCATCGACAGGAAAAAGATGAAGCCTGAAAATGCAAAGACAGTGCTCGAAAATATTGTATATACCTCTGATTATTCCAGCCTCAAAAATGTAGATCTGGTTATTGAAGCGGCAACCGAGGATCTGGTTATTAAAAAGAAGATTGTCGCCATGATTGAAGATGCGGTGCGGGATGATACAATAATTACATCCAATACGAGCTCGATCCCGGCGGAGAGGGTTTTTAGCGATGCCAAGATACCTTCCAGGACGACCATTACACACTTCTTTGGTCCTGCCTGGCGCAACCCGGCAGTGGAGGTCATTACCTGGAGCAAAGTGGACCAGAACATCGTTGATTACTTAAGATGGATGTTTTGCATGACCGGCAAAGTCCCACTTGTCTCCGCGGACAGGCTCTGCTTTATCTTGAACCGCGTTTTTGAAAACTGGTGCAATGATGCTGTTTATCTCCTTGATGAAGAAATTACATCCCGGATGGTAGATTATGTTGCCCAGGAGTTTGTTGCTGCCGGACCTTTCTTTGTTTTAAACATGACCAGCGGCAACCTTATTATCGCGAAGACAAATACTCAGAAAATGATAGAAGAGGGCGAGCACTACAGGCCCGCCAATATGATGCGTTCGGTAGACACCTGGTTTGCCCTGAGACCCGGGGAGAAAGAAGAAGTCGCGCCGGAAACCGCCGAGAAGATACGCAACCGGCTTCTGGGAGTCCTCTTCTCCCAATCCTTTGATATCATCAACAAAGGCATCGGGACACTGGAGGACCTCAACCTGGGCAGCATACTTGGCCTCGGTTTCCGCAAAGGCCCCTTTGATATTATGCAGGATCTGGGGGAAGAAAAAGTAAAAAGCATTATTTCCCTCTTCCAGCAACAACGGCCGGGAATGCCCGGCATTGAGGGAGACTACGGAAAATACCAGAATTTTAACAGGAACATCCTTGTTGATGATCTGGATGGCGTAAAGATCATTACGATCAGACGTCCCCAGTTTATGAATGCCATCAGCGATGAAGTTAATATGGAGATCCTGAATGTCTTGAAAGAATTTGAATCCGATCCTTCCGTCAAGGGCTTTGTTATTACCGGTTATGGAGATAAGGCTTTTTGTGCCGGTGCGGAAATTGGGAAGTTTCCACAAGTGTTGGGAGATTTTGAAGGCTCGGTGCAGTACTCACGTGACTGTTCTTTGCTGCTCCGCCATCTTGACTCGTGTTCCAAACCTGTAGTCGCGGCCATCAACGGGATGGCCCTGGGCGGCGGTTTTGAGCTGGCCATGCGCTGCCATAAGCTTGTAGCAGCAGAAAGCGCGTGGTTTCAGCTTCCGGAGGTTACTCTCGGTATTGTCCCTGGAATCGGCGGACTCGTAGTCCCCTACCGGAGATGGCCAAACGCATCCGGCACTTTCCACAATATGATCCGTCAGGCTGCCAAGCTGACAGCAAAAGAAGCTTTTGATCTGGGGATTGTTTCCAGTTTGGAAAGCGATTACTACAGCCTGATCCAGAAGGCCGTCCAGGAGGTTAAAGAACTGGCGGGCAAACCCATTCCAAGGATCTCTGATGCTCCTGCAGAGATAGCTCCCCTTGAACCACTGGAAAATCCCATGGCGGGAAAACTTACCCTCAGCAAAGAGGTTGTTGGTATAATTGACAAAGCCATTAAGGAAGCGGCAGCCCAACCATCCTTTGAGGAGGCGTTGGAAACAGGTTATAAAGCTTCCGGGGAAGTTGTCCTCACTAAAGATGCCAGAGAAGGCATTACCGCTTTTTTAGAAAAAAAAGCGCCTGAGTTTAATAAATAAAAGTAATGCATTAGGCAAGCACAACACAAAAGAAAATCGCCGGTTGCGGGAACGCAATAATCCTGCAACCGGCATTTTTAAAGAAACCACAGATTAAACACATACAGATTAACGCTACAGCGAAAGATCGTCTAATTTTGTTACACCGCTAGCCATGGAGACGGTTCCATCGTCTCCCCATGGCACCGCTCTCATTACTAATTTTTCGCTGTAGCGTTAAACACATGCTTGATTTAACAGTCGTTTATGTTATAATATTTTTTGCGGGCCGGCATAGCTCAATTGGTAGAGCAGCGGAATCGTAATCCGCTTGTTGGGGGTTCAAGTCCTCTTGCCGGCTCCAGTAGTGAAACAGGTGGTTGCCCGTTATAACGATGTTTATGGGCAACCACTATTATTTTATTTGCTATAATATGGATACTATTGCTCATCAAAGCACCTCGCTCCATTTTCTTTGTATTGGAGCGAGGTTAATATATCCTCGGTTAAGATACGGGTCATAGCCCGGCGTCTGGACGGCTCCCCTTCCAGATTAGGAAGAGGCCGGGCGGCAGCATAAGCCATTTGCCCAACTTCTTTTATCAGGTTCTGGTTCAAGGGCTTGCCGGCGGCAGTTTCTCCGTTGAAAGTCAGCAAAACAGGACGGGAGGCTACCCCCGTAAGGCATACACGCAGGTCCTCCACAAAGCCATGTTTTTCTTTTAGCGTAACGGCAACTCCGGCTAAAGGAAAATCTATCCCCTCGCGCAACCGGTACTTTTTGTAATCGGAGCGGCAGGTCAGTGAAGGGGCAGGTATGGTGATCTGCTCAAGCAACCGGCCTTTAAGATCATTAAAAGGTGCGGCGCCGTCCTTAGAGTACAGGGACTCCAAGTCAACCTCTATGTCTTTTTCCTTGGAGAGCAGTCTGACAGTTGCCTGCAGGGCAATTAATACGGGCGCCAAATCGCCCTGATATACCGCAAAGCAACGCTTGCCTGCAATAACGTGGCAGAGATCGCCGCCACGTTTGTAACAAGGAGCAACCGCTTTGCCCCACTCGGCTGAACGATTATAATAGCGGCACCGGGTGTTCTGCAGTATATTGCCGCCCAGGGTGGCAATATTCCTAACCTGTTTGGTGGCTACAAGATCTGCTGCCCTGGCAATAACGGGGCATTTTTCATTTACCAGGGGATCAGAGACAAGGCGGGCAAGGGTAACCCCTGCTCCGATGGTCAGCCCTCTTTTGGGGTCGCATGAAATTTCTTGCAATTCATCCATATTGGATAGGGATACAAGCTCGCCGGGGGTTGTCAGGCCCAGCTTCATTCTGACAAGCAGATCGCTGCCTCCCGCCAGGATTTGGGGTTTATATTCTGCCTCGGTCAGTATTTTAATGCAATCCTGTACGGTGCCGGGGGTATGGTGCGTAAAATGAGGGAGTATCATCTCCAGTCCTCCTCTGCGATGGTGATTTTTATGGGCAGTTCTTTGGGCCATTCCCCGGTGGCGTTGGCCACGGCATTGCATATGGCAACGAGAATCCCGGAAACCAGACCTTCACCCACCTCTTTGGTAATAAAGGCCTGATCCGGTTCATAACTTTCGGTGGTTATTTCCAGGTGTCCGGATTCAACCATTTCATGGGCCGTGGGGAGTTTGTAATCCAGCAAGGAGGGGTTGAGGGTAACGCCCTTGTTCATGATCACTTCTTCTGCCATCGCCTGGCCCACAGCCATGGAAACCTGGCCGTCGATTTGGCCCTCCACCAGGATCGGGTTAATGGCAAAACCACAGTCATGGGCTGTGAGGGCATTGATAACCTTCATCTGACCTGTCCTGATATCTACTTCCACTTCAGCCACCTGGGCATCAAAGGCGTAACTATCGCTCCAGGCCCCCCTGGCGTTCTTCAGGCTGGGACCTATTTCCGCCTTTTCGTGGCCCCTGCGGGAACCTTTGCCTACAATTGGATCCCCTTGCTGCTCCTCGATATGGAGGGCGATGGCTTTGTCGAAGGGAACAGATGTATCCGTCCCTTTGATAAAGATCCTTTTGTTTTGCAAGACCAGTTCCTCCGGAGCAGCCTGCAGCAGTTTTGATCCGGCGGCGATGAGCTGCCGCCTTGCGTCCTCGGCCGCTTTCTTTACCGCGTTACCGGTAACCATGGTCAGGCCGCTAATCCATGAGCCGATATCCACCGGAGTGGTACCGGTATCGGCGGCAATAACCTGGATATCCTCCATCTGCAAACCGAGCTCATGGGCGGCGATTTGGGCCAATACAGTTTCAGCTCCCTGGCCGATATCAGTGGCTCCGGTCAGGAGATGAGCTGTCCCGTCATCATTAAACTTGATTATGGCGGCGGAATTATTGGGATAAATCAAGCTGCCGGTGAAATATGCGCTTACGCCCATGCCGATGCCGCGCTTGATATTGCCGGAAGCCATCTGCAAAGACCTGTTTTTGGCGTATTTGTTAACAAAATCGGTTTTATCCGCAGCCTGTTGAATGCATTCCAGCAGACCCGCGTTTTTGATACTGTCACCGTTGGGCAGTACTTCGCCGGGTTTTCTGGCATTACGCAGCCGGATAGTGATGGGATCCAGGCCAAGTTCCTCCGCGATCATATCCAGCTGGGATTCAACGGCATAGCGGATCTTGGGCGCTCCGTGGCCGCGCTGGGGTGAGCGCACGGGATTATTGGTATAAACGGCGTAGCCAATATAATCAAGGGCGGGAATACGGTAGGGCAGCACTACAAAGCCCCAGGAGAGAAAGACCATGACCACACTGCTGCCACGATAAGCGCCGCCGTTATCATAGCAGCGGACTTTTTGCCCCAGGATCAGGCCGTCCTTGTCTACGGCAGTTTCCAGATCAATAATCAAGGGCTGGCTGTGCCGGTAATACGAAAATATTTCCTCTCTTTCCGCCACATAGCGCACAGGGCTTCCTGTTTTGATCGACAGAAGGGAAGTGCAGAATTCATGCGAGAAAAGATCAATTTTGCCGCCGAAGGCTCCTCCCACCCAGGCTTTATGCACCTGGATACGGTTGGCGGGCATTTTCAGAGTGCGGGAAAGGTGCCAGCGCTTTCTAAACCCTCCCATGCTTGAGGTCCAGACATGCAAGGTGCCCCCTTGATCGTAATGGGCTACAGTTGCCTGAGGTTCAAGGTAGCAGTGCGTTCTCAGCTGAGCATCAAAACGGTCTTTGCGTACCAGGTATGCCTTGGCGAAGGCGGCATCCAAATCCCCGAAGCTCCTGGAGCACTGTCCTCCGATATTTTTAAAATCGCCAATTAAATCAGGAATTTCCACCGGATGTATTTCCGGTGCCTCCGGCTGCATGGCTTCAAAAGGCTCAAAAACCGCAGGCAGTTCCTCGTAGGTGACGTCTATAGCGTTAATCGCCCTCATAGCTGTTGCCTCATCTACAGCTGCTACGGCAGCCACCTCTTCACCAACATAGCGTACCCTGTCATTAGCCAGGACATATTGGTCGGCAGGGTAACGGGGAGTTTCCACAAAGCCGTGTCGCACGTCCCAGGCATCCCGGCCGGTGATTACGGCCTTTACGCCCGGTATTTTCAATGCTTTGGACGTGTCAATGCTGAGGATCTTGGCATGGGGCAGGGGGCTTCTGAGTATTTTTGCGCAGAGCATGCCGGGTATTTGGATATCTACCGTATATTTAGCCTCTCCGGTTACTTTAGCCGGACCGTCGATGCGCGGTACACTCTTTCCAATCAAAGTATCTTTCATGCTTTGTTCCTCACACTTTCAATAGCCTCAACGATCTTGTTGTAACCCGTGCACCGGCAAAGATTGCCCTCCAGTGCCTTCTGAATCTCCGGTCGGGTGGGGCTAGTATTGTTGGCCAGCAAGGCTGTGGCTGAAAGAACCATACCAGGTGTACAAAAGCCGCACTGGACGGCGCCGTGGTCGATGAAGGCCTGCTGCACGGGGCTCAATTGCCCGTTGATCGCAATGCCTTCTATGGTTGTGATCTTTTTTCCTTGCGCTTCAATAGCGAGCATCAGGCAGGCCAGCACCGGTTGGCCGTCCAACAGGACCGTACAGGAACCGCACTCTCCTGTGCCGCAGCCTTCTTTTGTGCCGGTAAGATGCAGTTTGGTGCGCAAAACCTCCAGCAATGTTTCATTGTCATGTACGGGAACTTCGCGTTCCTCTTTATTCACGCTTAACGTAATTATTCGTCTGCTTTTTTCTTTTGTTTTAGCTTCTTTCATATCGCTTATTCCCATAAATACCCCTCCTGTTCAGCAAAATTCGCGAAATATGGCACTTGCAGCTATAGTGCATAGTAGTCGCTAGTTAGTTATAAATCCCAGGCTTTACTTAGAATTGCGAGTATTTTGGGCTGCTGCTTAGCCAAGAAATAGAGTTTTCAACGAGGCCCTATTATTAATTTTATTCCCGTTCTTTCTT
>CAZQXY010000033.1:0-13501 GCA_964597455.1 uncultured Desulfovibrionaceae bacterium | reverse complement strand
GCGAAGCGAAGGACCAAATGGGAAGACGATGGAACCGTCCCCCTGCTTCGCGGTGACAGATCATCTCTTAGGCTGAGAGGCTATCAGTACATTCATAGTTATTTTTATCCAGAAGGAGGGTGGACCTATTGAAAAAAGTAACTGTTTTGCTGATCATGCTCTTAATTGTGTTAACGTGTATTACTGCTGCAATGAGTTATTCCGCTGCGGTTATTCAAAGCCCTGCCGTTTTGAAAGTAGTCTCCACCGATGAAGCGCTGCTTGCGCTTATTCCGGTGAGAGAACTGGAAGAGACAGGAGATTTTTGTACCATTGAGGGTGGAGTCTTAAATTTTAATTTCAGCGGCGGTAAAGGCTTTACCGCAAATAGCGAGTGGAATTGGCCCCACTTTTTTACTGTTAAAAATAACTCTGCGGAGAATATCAAATTCACCATTGAAAACACGGGTATACCACTTATAAATTTGGAGGCGTATGCGCCTGGTTCTTCTCTGGGGAGCGGTATCCTCATGGTAGAAAATGGAGCTAACATCAATAATGCTTATTGTTCCCTTTCACCGGGTCACACAGCCAATATAGCGGTATCTTTTAACATCGGCGAAAATAATCTCTCAGTTTCCGATGGTACATTTGGTACATTATCCGTAATTTCGGAAGCGGAGTAAAGGAGCATCATATCATATAAATGAGAAAATTAAGTATTCTGTTGCTTATGATCTGGCTGGCACTGAGTGGGACGATCACTGTTCTGGCGACGACTCCCAGCGTTGCCTCCAGCCCGTCACTTTTCTCAATAGTAAAAACCGATACCAGTAAAAACAACAATGTACAGGTTAATGGCAGCAGCATGACTTTTACACCCGGTACCGGCATTGATGGCAAGATGTATGGTTTCCAGCCTTGCAGTATGTACTACTACGAAGATCTTTGCCGGATCAATAATACCTGGGGAGGCACTATTTACCTCTGGCACTCGCTGGACGGTGAGATGGCCGAATTATATAATGACGGTGCTTTCTGGCTCAGCTGCGACTCTTCTGCCGGGGAGAAATGGATACCCGCAATCGGGGAAAGTGGGGATTATGATATAGGGGATTATGAAATACTCGAACTCGAGACGGATGGCAGCACCGGGCCGATTAACTTTACATTCTCTATCGCCCCGGGGCAGGAGTTAAAAGACTACAGCGGCAATATTACTTTTCATGCCAGAAGTGATTATGACCCCGGTGACGAACCCGGCGATAATCCTGGTGGCGATCCCGGTGACGAACCCGGTGATAATCCTCGTGACTATCCCGGCGATGACCCCGGTGACGAACATTACCCTGAAACGAAGATACCCCTGATGAAAATCTAATCGTATTGTGGCCGGAAACGCCGGAAACCCCTGCGCAGCCTCCAAAAACAGGGGAGTTTCCTCCCATCGGATACTATGGAGCCGGACTGTTGCTGATTCTGGCAGGTTTGGCTCTGAGAAAAGGAAAAAATAAAAAGGCACCTGCCAAATGAAAAGATTACCCTTAATCCTAATTGTAATTGGATGAACGAGGTGAACGCTGGATGCTTTTAAAACCTGGTAATCAAGTTAAAATAATTAACAGGAAAATGAACGCTTCAGGAGATGCATTAATCTTAAGCGCCGGGGAGATAGAATTTTCACTTGTATTATTGTCGGGTCTGAAATTATCCCCTGGCGATGAAATCGAACTTGAAGCACCGCAGCGGGAAGACGCCCTCTATGTTATTCGGGCATGCGTGTTGGGAAAAGAGAGTGACGGTTCTAACGGTTCTTACAATCTCAAACAACTGGGTGAAGAGCAGCGCTGGCAGCGCAGAAAATCTGAGAGGATTCCTGTCAATTACTGTGCAGAGTATATTTTGTTATCCGAAAAGGTCTTTAAAGAAGCAAAAATCCTGGATATTTCACGGGGGGGAGTTCTCCTGGCGGTGAAAAACCCCATCCGGATGATGTGTGAACTGCAGCTCTTCTTTGAAATATCCCTGGGCTGGGAAAATAAAATCTCCACCGGCATGAAAGGTAAAGTAGTCCGGGAGCATTTTCCCGCAGCAGGCGGAGGCGAAGAATGGCAGTACAGCTACGGAGTAGAGTTTGAAGAGCCGTTTTCCGCGCTGTCTAATTAAAGCATTGCCGGCGTAATTCTTTTGGATTATTTATTTATTATCCTTTTGTATATCGAAAGATAACCCTATAAGAGGTTGTCGGAAAAAATTACTTAGAGGTAAGATATGTTAAAGGATAAGGATCTTGATATGTCTTGATAAGCCTTGAATAATAAAAAATGGGAATAATTAAGAATGTTTTTTCAAGTTTACCAGAAGAGTTTTATTTAGATCAATTCTTCTGTGGGGGCAATGAAAGGCAGGTTGTAGATGGACGCTTTGGCCTGTCGTTGAGCCGGTAGCGTAACCGACCACTAATAAAGGTCGGTTTTTTATTTGTAAATAAATATTTACAGGCGGTGCAAAAAAGATGGATCGGAAAAAGCGGTTGGATAAGTTACATTTGCAGATAACAGAGCTTAAAGAAAAGTTTAGAGAACTGGGCATCAGGCTGGTAGAGGAAGGAGAAAGTCTGAAAAAACCCGATTTTCCGCCGGAACATCTTTCCGAACAGGATGTCGCCAATCAACTGGACGTATTCAGGCTGCTCTCTCAAAAATATGAAAAGGGAGCAGATGATTTATCAACGCCAAAGATCATTGAAGGAATTAATGAAGGAATTAATGCATATGTTGAGATAGAAAAAATTTGGCACAGCCTTGCTGACCACCTGGTTTATTTAAGCATGTTGGGGGAACAAAACCGGCGGGCGCAGGCAATTATTAAAAGGTGCAAGGAAATAGAAATAAGCTTGACGGGCAAAGAATCTCTTGCTGAATTGGCTAATTTTAAGGATAAGCTCACTCATTATGAGGCGATCCTCTCCGGCGATCCGGAAGATACGGAAACGGCAAAATTACGGAACCAACTCGCGATGGAGGTCCACCCATTGAACGCTCTTTTAAGACTTACTGAAGAGCAGCTGGATCATGAAGAGGCCGCCGGATTATTTCAGACATCTGCCGGGGAATTTGGAATACTGCTCACCGTAGCAGCAGCAAGGAAAGGCCTCCTTTTTCGGCAGGAAGAAACGGTGAAAATGGAACAGCCTGTGACAGAAACAGAGCTGTCAGCAGCAGCAAAAGAAGAAGAGGAAGTAGGGGAAGAAGAAGCAACAGCAGAGGTAGAGCAAGAGGTAGAGGAAGAGGAAGAAAAAGCAGCATCGGCGGTAGCAGAAAAAGCAGCAACCGCAGAGGTAGAAGAAGTTGCAGCTATAGCAGCAGAAGAAGCAGCAGGGACAGAAGCGGCCCAGGAAGCAGAAGAGGCGCCAGCAGAGGCAGAAGAAGCACCAGCAGCAACATCAGCACCGGCAGCAGCAGAGCTCTCTGCGCAAATAATTGACCTCATAAAGGAAGGAAAGCTTGTCCCTGCCTACTGGCTCTCCTGTTATTCCGAGCAGCAATATGGAGATGCTCCTTTTCCCTCCTGGCTTTTGCAAGCTGCCGAGCTGGCCGAAGTTATTGAAGGTGACGGCGGCCCAGCCGGAACTTGGCTTTCATATATCTATAGCAACTATGATTTTGGGCCGTTACTTGAGGTAGAACCCGCAGAAGAAAGAAAAAAGTCCCTGGCACTGCTGATGTATGCCTCTTTGCTGAAACCGGCCTTAGTCGCCCCCGGAAGCGGTGCCCCGCAACTGATCAGGCAGCTTAACGACCTCCCCCTGGGGCTCGGCGGCTTCAGTGAAATATCCGCATCCCTTACGGCTCAGCATGACAGAAGCGACAATGTCCGGGATAAGAAATTCCGGATTCTTTCCCACGAAGCAATCAGCTGGCAAAAACGCCATCAGAAGCTCAGCCCCGCATCCCCGCTCGCATCGAATCTGTGGGAGAAGATCCTGGATGATGGAGAAGGCCTGGCATACAGGCTGTTGGATCCCGTTAAATCCAACAATGAAAAGCTCCTGGATGAAGTCCGAAAGCTTGTAGATTACCTGCAGGAAGAAGACAACCTGAAAAAAGAACTGGCAAAAATCTACTCTGATCTTCAGGGAGAGGAATGCCCTGACATTTTCCATATTTCCGGTTCCTGGCAGGCGCTGGCACGACTTAAAGAAGCTGTTAAACTTGCGGGACGCTGGATAGCACTCCACGAAAAGATCGAGAAAAGAAGTGAAACAGATTCTCCCCGCAATCATGATCTGCTCCGCCATTTGTTAACTGCCGGAGACGAGCTTGAGAAATTGGCTCTGAAATACGGGGATGAGAGCTTGGTTTCTGCAGGAATCTCTATCTGCCGGCGCGTTCTGGATACTCTGGAAAGAAAAATCCTGACGAAAGGAAAAGTTGTATCCACAAAGGATGATCTTGCAGCACTTGAATTGAGCAAAAATCCCCAGCTTGAGCTTGAACCATCCTGGACCCCAAAGGCAGATACTGTGGAGAAGATGGGAAGGGCGCTGCTGGGACTTATGAATAAGGAAGAAGTGTTTGAAGAAATACTGCATTAGTTTGCGCCTGCCGCACCGGGCCGGTTGCCTAAGCGCTTGCGGCTTTACTAACCACAAGGAAGGGGTTACCTTTGACTAAACTACAACAACGCCTGCGCCTTCACCGGCGCAGAAAGATGAGGAGGAAGATCATGAAAGTCAGGATTAAAAAAAATATCATGCAAGCAGCGGCTATCTTTACCACAGTTGTCATGCTTTGCTCCATCGTGAAGCTTCCCGTGACCTATGCTTACTTTACGGCCGGCGCGGAATCCGAAGTGCTGACCTTCACTATTGTAAAAGCTGACGGTATTACAGGATGCGATGTTTCTTTTATTGATAAATTCCTCATCGCAGAAAACGAAGAAAGCGGAAGCGAAGCAGAAACGGGCGGCGAAATGATGCTTATGGGTTTCGCGGCTGGCAGTAGCGGGAATTTGCCTTTAAGCTCCAGCCCTGGCCCCAGCCCCCGACTTACCTCAAGCTCCAGCTCCAGCCTTGGCCTTAACCCCAGTTTCAGCCTGAACGCAGCCGACCTGAGCACCGCTTCCCTGTATGCCCTCTTTGGAGAAGACCGGCAAAACATTGAAGAAATGCTCTCCGGCGAGAACAGAGTCCAGGCCGAGATCCGGCTGCCGGAAGACGGCTTCGACCCCGGAGAAATCTACGTCCCCTCCATCGAGCTGCACTACAACGAGAGCTCTGCGCCTGCCCTTTCCGGCGAGCTGAACGCAGACGACGCTCTGATTGTCGATTTTGACCGCAGCCAGATCGCCGCCTGGTTTGAAGGGACGGGCGAGGAGATGGAGCAGGTTACTTTCAGCGTAACCGGCGAAGGATACGTTGGCGGGTTGGACCGTTTCCTCTTTGAGGGCGAAGCAACGCTTAAATTAAAAGGCAGCTACGCGACACAAGAAACCGCCATTACCGGCTCCGATGCCTTCTTCATTCCGGAACCCGGCGAAAAAATCGAAGGAACATACCTCCTGGAGAACCAGGATGGGGTCCTGCTGGAAGGAGCCAGGTGGGCGCTTGATACCTCCGTTGCCTCAAAAGGCGTGGAAATAGACCGTGAAACAGGTGCACTGACCATCTACTCAAATGCGGCCCCGGGCCCCGTGGCCATCCTGACCGCCATCGAACTCGAAGGAAGAATCCTGGCGGCACAGAAAACAATAGAGCTTTACGCAAAGCCCGCATCTGTTATTAGCGGCGCGGATACCATCACCGTCCCTCTCCCGGGAGAAACCGCCGTGGAGGAGTACACAGTTGAACCTCCCGCAGAGCTCACGCTGACCAACGTCACCTGGGAACTGCCGGAAGAAACAAACGGCATCTGCGCAGACGAAACAGGACTTGTAAGCGTTACAAATGATACCGCCGATACCGCGGCAGAATCCTTTACCCTGGCCGCCTGCCTCGAATTTGCAGGCGTGGGCAACCCCCTTCTCCAGGAAAAAGAAATCCTGCTGCATACCATCCGGATCGGATCGGTTGAGGTAACCGGCACCGAAACAATGTTAATTCCCGACGGGGAACAGCTGCTGCAGGACTACCGGGCACTTGTCCTCGACGCAGAAGGAACCGTACTGGAAAGCGAGCCTGTCTCCTGGAGCCTGGAAAACGGGGGCGGCAGCGGCGTATCCCTTGACGCAGAAGGGATTTTAACCGTGGAACCGCATGCCCCCTCCGGAAATATTACCGTGCTGGCCACCTCCGTACGCGACCCGGGGATCAGCGGAAGCCTGACGGTTACATTGGAAGCACCGGCCTGGGAAGAAGAAAAGATTGGGAGCACCCCCCCTGCAGGGGAAGGGCATCTGGAAGAGTGCCTTAATATTGAGGGCGAAACGCTGGTCCTTATCCCCGCCGGGGAAGAGGCCCTAACCTTTACCTACACCGCCCTGGATAATAACCGGCAGCCCCTGCTAAATGTCCTCTTTCAGCTCCGGCAGGAGCATGAAGGAGTCAGCCTGACAGAAAACGGCGTCCTGACCGTAGATTCCAGCGCCGCGGAAGGAGAGATCGTCCTGCTCGCTTCGCTCCGGGGAGACGCAGAAGAGGAAGAGGAAGAAGTATCGGACGCAGCAACCGCTGAAGAAGGAGCAGAAGGAGCAACGGTAACACAAAAAGGTTCTCTTACGGGCGAGCTGATCGTAACCCTATCTTTACCGGCCCCATCCGTTGAAGAGCCACCCGTTGAAGAGGCGGAAGATCCCGCCGGGCCCTCTGACGGCGGAGACGCCGGAGGGGAAGACCCTCCCGGAAAGGAAGAAGACCCTCCTGAGCTGGAAGAACCGCCTGCAGAAGGCGATGACACCGATGATGACATCGAAGACGATACCGATGCTGGCGGCGACGACGACACCGGTGAAGTAGCCGATGATCCGCCCGGCAAAGAAGAAGAGCCTTCCGAGCCGGAAGACCCGCCGCGCAAAGAAGATCCTCCCGAGCCGGAAGACCCGCCTCAAGATCCCGGCGGTGATGACGGCGATGTCAACAGCAACGGTGATGACCCGGTCGCTGCCATCGGCAAGGCCGAAGATGATGAAGAAGACGACGATCACGAAGACACCGGCTCCAAAGAGCTTTAGCTTATAAAGTATAAAAAGGGGGCAAACCCGCACATGGAAAAACAGCACGATGAGCTTTCTCCCATAACCGCAGAAAATCTACCCGAAGAGCATCCCCGGGACGAGCAGCCGGAAGCCTGCGCTGCAGCCGCTACAGCGGAGGCAGTAGAGGCAGAAACCGCCGCAAAAGGCGAAAAGCGGCAGAGCGGCCTGAAAAAAGCCTTCAACCTGGCGGGAAACGTCGCTTTTGCCTGTTTCCTGCTCATCATGGTCGTCCTGGTCTACTCCATGGTGCAGAGCAAACTCACCGGCGGCGGACCGCCCCAGGTGTTCGGCCACCAGATGTATATCGTCTTAGGCGGCAGCATGAGTCCCGCCTTTGAAGCAGGCAGCCTGGCATTTCTTAAGCCGGAAAACCCGCAAAACATCGTCGAGGGAGATATTATCACCTACCGCCCCCCCTCCGGTGAAGGGACGCTGACCACCCACCGTGTCATGCAGGTCAACCGGGAACACGGCCTCAGCTTTACCACCCGGGGCGATGCCAACGATGTGGATGACCAGCATCCCGTCATGGCTGCCAATGTCGTCGGCAAGGTTCAGTTCACCGTCCCTTACGCCGGTTACCTGATGAATTTCGGACAGAGCAAGACGGGGGTTATCTCCCTGGTCATGATTCCGGGAGTCCTGATTATCATCTTTGAAATGCGCAACCTTTTCCGCTACGCAGCGGAGTGGGAAGCGGAAAAAGCGGCCAGGAAAAAAAAGGAGAGCAGCCTTCTCTCCGAGGAGAAAGGATGTAAGAACCCATGAAAATAAAAACGGTTAGAAGCCTGATCATCTTATCCCTGGTTGCCGTCCTTGTCATCGCCGGGACGACGACGGCCTGGTTTACCGACGAGGAAAAACTCCCCTCCGCCGCGGGAATGGTTGTGGGAACCCTGGAATTTGAAATCACGGATGCCCGTGTAATTCCCGACGATGGCGATGAAGGCCAAGACGGCGGGGACTCCCAAAGCATTGAATGGAAGGCCGGTGAGTGCAAGGAGCTAGCCTGGACCTTCAGGAACACCGGCACCAAGACAGCCTTCTTCCGCGCCCGTGTGGATTGTGAATTGACACGCATTGTTCCGGGTGAGGGAGAGACTGCCTGGGGTGATGAATTCCGCTTCGTTGATAAGGAACAGGGTCAATGGGCGAGATATTTTATTCACAACAAAGGGAGTACTACCCAAAGAATGCTGCTCGCAGGCCAGCACTATGACGCCGGAACAGTGACGGTTTGGGAAGAAGCAGGTAAACTCCACGTCAGGTATGACACGAATGATGGTTGGTACCTGACCGGGACCCACTTCGGCGTTGCAGAAAATAAAGATGGCCTGCTTAAGAAAGATAAGACACTTCCTTCTCCCGGACAGCTCGCGTATAAAAACAAACACGTACTGGCGCAGAGCTTCACCCGTGTGGTTGATTTGCCGGACTACAACCCTGTATATCTGGCCGCGCACGCCGATGTGGTCAGAGGGGGAACTGAAGTCGTGGATGATGCTCAGATTACCTGGTCCCTGCCTGAAGGCTCCCCCTGGGAAGAAGGAGAGCCTCCTGACGGCTGGTTCTACTACTGTCAGCCGGTAAGAAGCGGCGAAGAGATTACCCTGGTGCTAATAGGCTGCCTGGATGAAGCTGCCGTGGGTGGAAGCGGCGAAGTGAAGCTCATAGCGGAATCCGTCCAGGCTACCCATGGAGCTTCTTACGCTGAATGGCCCAACAGGCCTGACTGATTGATTTGATTTTTTTACAGGACGCCCCCTGATAAGGGCACCCTGCTAACAAAATGCATAGCAGCCTTTATCTGAAAGAGTTTTTCTCTGAAAGGAAGTGATGCCTGAAAGACAGTCTTAAAGACAGTATCAAACATAGCCGGACGTTTTAATGTGCAAGTGTAAGTGTGTTGGTTTCCGTAAAAAGCAAACCTGTCGAAAGGCAGGGACGCAAAGCTACAGGGCCTTTCTGAAATAGAATGGCAGCCTGGCCGCCGGATGGGGTTGGCAGTAATCTTTTGGTTTCAAAAAAACCCAAATAAAATTGATGGAGGAGAAAAATGAAAAGCAGAATGATGGTAAGTTTGTTGGTTATCGCCCTGGCGGCGGCTGTCATCGGCGGCGCCACCATGGCCTGGTTTACGGATAGTGATCCAGTCGAACCCGTTACCTTTACCGCAGGGACGGTAGATATTAAGGTAACAGATCAAGAGGGAGGATATGAAAACGTTAACCCTGGCGACTGCCATGACGTTACCGCGACAATCACTAATGTTGGAAGCAAAAATGTTGTACTGAAGCTTGATGACATTACAGCTAGTTTTAATGTCGCCAATGATGCCCCAGCCGATATAGCTTTAGACTATAGCCTCATAACCATACACTTCCAAAATGCCAATCCAGATGACTGGACCAAGAGTTTAGATGGCAACTGGGTAATAGTTTTTGAAGGTGAAGCAGCTGAAGTTCATGATCTGAGCAACTATGTAATCTACTATGTGGGCGGACCAATTGGACCCGAAGCATCTGTAACGCTGGCCCTGAAGGTCTGCTTTGACGGTCCGGGCATGGACGATGACTATCAAGGTGCAACGTTAGAATTAAACGGTACTTTCTATGCTATTCAAGCTTCCAACTTTGCCCCCTATCATGAATGGGGTACAGACTTATATGGTACACCTGCCAACTAATAGTAAGTGGGCTAAAATTAGAGAATCCTGAAACATAAAAATACTTCTTGGGGGAAAGGACTTCTCCTTTTCCCCAAGAAGTCCAGCAAAAAGTAACTTCAATTGACGTTTTATAACAAGTCAGCAACAAAGGTTCAAATTCGTTTTGATTTGAAAGGAGGTAATAGATAAATGAGCAAAAAAGTAATGCTGATTGCTCTCTCCATCGCCCTGGCCGCCGCCCTGGTCGGCGGCGCCACCATGGCCTGGTTTACCGACAGCGAAGCCTCAGGGCCGGTCGAATTCACCGCCGGCACAGTGCAGATCGAAGCTGGAGCTGTCGTTGCCGCTCCTGATGCAGAAATGGGCTACGGCTGGAAATTGATAAACGTATTTCCCGAGAAAGTTGTTTCTTCTGCTCAGGGAACCCTGCCCAACGGCGGCTCTGTTCAAGGAGTACGCTCCAACCCAGACGCTGTCCTTGAACTGGATGAGGGGAAGGCTGCAAGCAATTTCTTTAGCCTGGGATATTATATGAATGAGCATCATAACCAACCTGGCGATCCCGCTACTCAACAATATTGGTCGAAGCGTGGCGGCGAAATCGTGGTCAAGTTTGCGGAAAGGGTCTGGGTTTCTGAAGGCAGGCTGATTCTGGTTGTGGAGGACACATGGGGATCCTGGCCTCTGGAAAAAGCTCAGGTTTGGGTCAGTCAGAACGGCAGTGATTGGACCTACGTGGACGATGCTGTCAACGGTACCGGCACCCCGCAGAGTTATAACCATATTGCGGTTCCGAAAGAGGTGGGCTGGTTTCAGTATGTGAAGGTAATCGATGTTACCAATCCCTATGATTTTAAAGATAAGTGGACCACTAATGACAACGATGCCTTCGATCTCAACACCATCATGGTTCAACGCTGGGAGAAAGAGAACTGGAACCCCGGCGACTGTGACGAGGTGAAGTATATTGTCCGCAACAGCGGCACAAAAAATAGCCACGTGCGGGCTCTCTTCATCGGCTACTGGACGCAATATGATGAAGAGAATGATGTATGGATTCCCTGGACCCCGCCGGCTGATGTAGATGCTGATGTAGTGACTTTTTCACCCTGTGCAGGTACTCCCTGGGAAGTACATGGTGAAGATGGTTATCTATACTACAATGTTATGCTTCCTCCCAATGAATCAGCCGAGCTCTGCTTGCGGGTCTGCCTGGACGGGCCAAAGACTGTTAACGCATTCCAGGGCAAGCGCTTTGTGGTGACAGGCGACTTTGAGGCTATCCAGGCCTCCCACGATGCTAGCTCGGAAGTCTGGGGCTGGAGCCCCGGAACACCAAACTAGTCCTGCTGAACGGCAGACTGAAATGACGTTAAACTGAAGACGGAAAGCAGAATTTCCATTATTCAGTAAAAGCAAGACGCAGCTCTTTTGCAGGCGGGGACGGCGCAGCATGAAACCCTTCCCCGCCTGCAAAAAATACAAGAATGAAGGAGAACGGTCATGAAGAAGATCCTGGTTATCTCGTTGTCCATAGTCCTGGCCTTTGCATTGGGCTACTGGGCCGTTTCTTTCTGGCTGGCAAGGGCTGCCGATTGCAATGTCTGATATTAAAATAGATTCAGTGGCCGTGCTGCCACTCCGGGTCAAACTACTGGTACTATTGATCGTCTTGTTTTTTAGAAGTGAACAGACCTAAAAAAGTAATAAAGCATTTTCCCTTCTATAAAAGAGGGGCATGGGATTGAAAACAATTATACTCCACAGAGTATTTTAAAATAGATAGCTAACGGGAGGAAGCTGAGAAATTGGGGATTTTCCCCCGGGGATTTTCCCCCTTAGAATAGAGTTGAACAGAAATGAAAAAAGTGTTAGATTCCCTGCGAAATCAGGCCTTGCGCCAACCTGCAGGAAAGCTCAACCCCGCGGAGGAGGGTCTAAGATGAGTAATGTAAAGAAGTTGAAGATAATCAGCCCCATAGCTATGATCTTGTTAGTGCTCACAGTGAGTGGTGTGCTCCTGGCATTATCCGGGGCGGGCAGAACCTTTGCCTTTGTGGTGGAAGGTAACGACTGCGGGTTGGAGGTCAGGGTGGCGGAAGAATTCACCGATGTGAGCAACCTCAACCCGGGAGATACCAAGGACTCTTACCTGACGGTCTCCAATGCAGGGAGCGGGACGTTTAAGTACTTTTTTGATATCCGGAAGATCCGCAGCACCGCCGGCGGCTACAGGGGGCAGGACGGGAAACCCCTGGATGAAATCCTGCAGATGAAGGTTAAGCGCGGCGACGAAACGTTGTTTGAAGGCCTGGTTAGAGATTTTACAGAAAAGGATATGGGCGATCTTGCTGCCGGGGGCGAACAGCAACTGGGTATTTCCGTATATTTTCCTGAGGAAGCGGGAAACGAGTACCAGGGGGCCGACGTCACCGTGCAGTTTAAATTCCGGGCGATCTGTGATCTGGAAGAGCAGGGATCACCGCCGTCAACTTCGCCATCACCGCCATCTTCACCGCTGCCGCCGGAAGGAAGTATCGTTCCTCCGGAAAGCCCCGAAGGCCCACCCGAGGATGGTGAGTTGATTGAAGAGGAGTTCCCTCCGGAAGAACCTGAAGGCCCCCCCGGAGATAATGAGTTGATCGAAGAGGAGATCCCTCCGGAACCGCCGAAAACTGGTGAATTTCCTCCCGCGATACTATACGGTGCCGGACTCCTGCTGGTGTTGGCCGGTCTGCTGCTGAGAAAAAAAGCGCAGGGTGCTTCCAGGAATAACAAGGGGCGCTAGGGTTCTGGCGTAACAAGGATAGGCTAGCGTAGCAGAGATAGCCAGCGCCGGCCTGGGCTTGAACAGGAAAAGTGCGGGGGACGGTTTTCAGACCGCCCCCCGCTTTAAATTGTTGTTTTAAAGTAGTAAAATTAAGAATCAAAAATGGAAAGAAGGCGGAGGTGCACAGTGTTTGAATAAGCGAACCCTGGCGAAAATTGCGAATGTGATCATTGTGGCCGGAGTGCTTGTCGCACTTTACCCGCTGCTGGATCGCGCCTTTACCTGGTACTGGCAGCAGAAGGTCTTTAACGACTGGGAAGAAAGCCTTGCAGCCGGAGAAGATTTCCTTGATGATAGTCATTATGCTCCAGTCACCGGGAGTGAACCCGGGAGTGAACCGCATGAAGAAACGTGGGGCGATACGGAATCCACTGAAGAGCCTTCCGGTGGCTTATTTGCTCTAGAGCCCCTGGGGATGCTGGAAATAGAGAAGATTGACCTTAAACTGCCCGTCTTAAAAGGGGCCGGCATTCTGAATCTCAAGATCGGGGCCGGACTTCTGGAGAATACTGCGGAGATAGGAGCCCCCGGCAACACGGTGCTGACAGCTCACCGCAGCTATACATACGGCCGCTTTTTCAACCGCCTTGACGAGATGCAGGCCGGGGACGAAGTTGTTATTGCCACTCCGGAGGGGACTTACCGTTATGTGGCTTACAACAAGGTAATCGTGGAGCCGGATGATACCTCTGTAACTCGCGGGAGCAAAGAGGAGAAGATTCTTACGCTCTATACCTGCCATCCCATCCATAATGCCACCCACAGGCTGATTGTCCAGGCCAAATTGATCGAAGAGGCCGAAGGGGAAAATACCGAAGAGGCTGGCGAGG
>CAZQXY010000032.1:7998-13987 GCA_964597455.1 uncultured Desulfovibrionaceae bacterium | reverse complement strand
GATCATGCAGCGCGGTCAGAAAAACTCCCAGGCGGTAGCAAAGGCAGTAATCCACACCATGGTAAATCAACAGCCAGCCATATTTTGTTTTTAAAGGTTGCGCGCCGGCGCCAATCTTGACGGCGTCCCACATCATGCCGGAACGGGTGCCCATAACGATGTAATGATCTTCTTTTGGCCAGGGGGTATCAAAGCTATCGGAAAATGTTACCCAGATATTGGGGTTAATGCGGTGGTACATGGCCAACTTGCCGTTGAAGCGTTCCGGGAAAAAAACAGCATCTTTATTGGGAAAATTAGGGAAAACAAGGCCGTGGCGGTGCCAGTGCCGCCAGCGGAAATTAACCAGGTCGTCTGCAGCAATGGAAGCCAGGGCTATTTGGGGGGTAACACCGTCATAAGCCGTGTAGAGCATGTATACCCTGTCTTCGATCATGATCAGCCGCGGGTCTTCACAACCCATTTTTTCGCTTTCGTGTCCCGGAACAAATACAGGATCAGGCGGACGTTCTTCCACATACAGGCCATCCTTGCTGGTGGCCAGGCCGAGCCGCGAAATACCATCCTCGCCTACGGCCCGGTAAAAAATGTATACAAGGTCATTGATCCTGATAACACCGCAGTTTAGCACATACTTGGATTCCCAGGTGTTTTCCTTGATGGGAACCAGCAAGGGGTTAAACACGGATCTTTTCAGCTGACCCGCAGGCGGCAGTTCTTTATCAAGTTTCTGCTTCAAGATTACTTTTTTGCCATGCTCGGGGGCACCCAGATACATCACAGCCAGGTCTTCATCTTCGCGCCCCTGACCCATAAGCTCGATAATTTTTAAAAAAATATTCTCCCGGTTTCCGCCGATTTTTTCATAGCAACGATAAAAAAGCTCGCTTTCAAACCAGCGCCGCTCGATCATCAGAGAGAGTGGCGTGGGAAAACCTTTGCCCCCTTTAAAGCTGTAACTGGCCCAGCTCCAAAGAGAAGCCGTTATAAAATGCCCATCGGGCAGCGTCAAGCCCAGATGATACCCTTCAACAATTATTTCCAGTAACTCCCCGGCTGCCGAAACATCTTGTTTACTTGAATCCCGGCAGCGTCCGGCAAGTTCTTTAAGCCGATCCCTAAGGAGACGGTGCTGCCTGCTTTCAAAAATACTGTGAGCGGAAAAGGTGCCTATCCCCCAGCGGCGCTCAATGGAATTCATGATCATGGCACTGAATTCTTTGCGGTTGCGGGCAAAAGATTCCCAGATCAGGCCGAACTGTTCTGCATCAATAATGCTTTTGAGAATAGTGGTAAAAAGACGGATTTTGGGAAATTCACCGCCGCTGTCCCGCCGGAGATTGCTGACCGCTATCCGGCTGGCCAGGTGATTAAGTACCGGTGCCTCCTTAATGTTGGCTAGAGCCGGGAAGTCCCTGTAATCCACAATAAGCGGTTTAATATAAGAAATTTCAAAATGATGAGGCTGCAGGGTTTCCCTGAACCTTTCATTGAGAAGGGTGGTATACCTGCTCTCCTCCGACCAGTTTGTCAGGGCCAGCGTTTCAAGCGGGTCATGTTCCCTGAGAAGTTCGTCAATATCCTGACAACTACGAATGGTAATAAGGTTGCGCGGAGGGTATTCCCTTAAGAACGTCTCCGCAACCTCGCTTTTCAATGAGAAACTTTGAGCTGAAGGCAAAAGCCTGAAGAGCTGCTCTACAAAAGAACGCATGCCGCCGGGAGTGTGGATATCCCCCGGCAGGAGCAGCTTATCCAGGACCTCTTCCAGCTGCTGCAGGAGCTTACGCAGAGCAGAAGCAATTTTAAAAGAATAATCCTTGGAATAGCCCCTGGAATAATCTCTGGTATTGAGGCCAAGGCCATTTTCGATAAACCGTTCAAATTGCCCCCTATATTCCTGAAGAAGCTGTTCATAAACAGCGGAAACTTGTTCAGTTTTTCCTTCCGGAGACTCTATATTTAACGGCAAAATTATCGGAATGCCGGGAATGTACTCCCAGTAGGCAATTTCCGGCAGAAAAGGCCGGAGTGTTTCTCTGCGGTGAAACCATCTTTCCATAAAATACTGTTTCCTGGCGATAAAGATATCCATCTGACTATCAATCCGTTCTCGGGCAAATATGGAACATAAATTTTCTCTGGGGGAATCGGCCAGCAGACTGCAGGTACCCCCAACGGAAATTTCGTTTAAAAACCCGGCCAGCCGGCCTTCAAAAAGAGGCCTCAAGCTGGCGGCAATATCTTCTTTACGCAGGCCGGGCATAAAATTATAAGCCAGCAGGGAATCATATACCGCTTGAACCCAGAGAGCCGGCGGGAAACTGAATTCTTCATCCGGCAGGCTGGCCAGCTCCTTTAACTGAGCTGTAAGCTCTTCCGGAAATATTCGGGACCAGATAGCCTTATGATAGCGGATGAGTCCCCGGCGGAAATTAGCAATAAAGCCTTGATAATGAGGTAAAGGGGACTGGAGGTAATTGCTTTTCCTGGCACCGAAAATTAGCGGGGAACGCAGGGCCGCCGGTTTTTTTCTCCAGGATTGCCGGGATGGTTTTTTGCCGATGACCTTGAAGAGTACCTGTGCAGTCTGGACAAAAACATAATGCAGCGCAACAGGCGATACAACACCGGGCCTTTGTCCCATATAAACCTCGGCAACTCCGGCCCCTGCTTCCAAAGCATTAACTAAAAGCCAGGCATCAATACCGAATTCAAAGGCTTCTTCAGGCCATTTCCCGGCGCCGTTAATATAGCCCGGCAGTAGATTCCGGTTAAGGGCCAGGCCGGCTCCCAGGCAGGCCCGCAGCTCTAGATTATAAAGCGCTCCTAAGAGGGGAAAAACAAAGTGGTCGGCGATACTGTTATCTAGAAGTGAGTCCTTAAAGCGGGGCAGCACAAGGTTGGCGTGCCCTTCCAGGACAGGCTGATAGAGAAGCCGGATCCAGTCGGGATTCAGACCAGCTGTTCCTCCTTCGGCGGCGGAAGTGAAAAGAGCGGGTTCAAGAATAACAAGATCGCTATCGAGAGCTGAAGCCAGCTCCATAATTCCCCTAATAGCCCAACCTTTTTTAATTAGTTTATTATTATTATATGAAAAGGTTATAATATTTTCCTGAAATTCTGCAACAATTTTTTTTATTGCGCCGCTATTTTTTGAGTAATAAGCCTGGTCAGCTATAAAGCATATGATCACTGCATCTAATTTGGGAAAGAATGCAGAAAGTCCTGTTTTCACAGCTGTAAGCATTTGTTCCTTTTCTGCCGCATCGAATAAAAAGGGGATTCCCAGGGCAAGGTCAGCCTTACCAATCACATCGGCGCCGGATAAAATAGCAGCCATATTTTGTTTATAGGATTTTTCCAGGTCTGGCAATTTTTTACCTCCAGTATTAAAGCACTTCTTCTTGGATAAATATACAATAAAATGGCTCAAGAGTCAAAGGTTTGGATTTTCATTACTTTTATTTATTGTAATTTTAGCTATATATGCCCCCTTTTACAAAATTTCCTGCTGACTTAACCAGTTATCTTTCCGCATTTACTTTCAAAAGCAATTTTACGAAAACTTCGGCTCTTGATAGAATTTTGATTTACTGACAAAGTATGTTATAATTATAAATAAGCAAGCAATTATTGCAAAGATTACTACAAATAATTACTGCAAGGAATTTATACCAATCTTCCATCTATCCTTCTTTAAGAACGCCCTGTGATTTTCATCCTCTTGTACCACCAACAAGTTACGAAAAAACTTCAGGGAAAGCCAGGGAACTTACCTGTTATAAGGGACTTGCCTGTTATAAGGGACTTGCCTGTTATAGGGGACTTACCTGTTATAGGGGACTTACCTGTTATAATGTTATATTCTTTTGCCTGCACGGCTGGGAGGAAACAGGTATAAAAAGCCGCAATACCTGAATATGACAAATATGCCAAAGGAGGGGATTTAAATTTGTTTAATTTTGAAAATAACCGCTATTTAACAAAAAAAAGATTGCGGATAGCGTATATTAGCAGCTGTCTGCCCCGTCGCTGTGGGATAGCAACTTTTACAGATAATTTAAACAGGGCTCTGGAGTCTAAACTGGGGCGTAATACCGGTGTTTTTATTGCCTTAAACAATACCGGGGAGACCGGAGAGAGCTATCACTATCCGCCGGAAGTAATTTTTCAGATCGAACAGGAAAACCTGGAGGATTACCGGGAGGCTGCCGCCCTAATTAATTCATACAATGTGGACCTGGTTTCTTTGCAGCATGAATTTGGGCTTTTTGGGGGCGCTGACGGCAGCCATATCGTGGAGTTGCTAAGGCGCCTTCGCAAACCGGCAGTGACCACCTTACATACTGTACTGACCAGGCCCACCCTTGGGCAGCATAAAGCTATTATTGAAATCGCCGCTCTTTCCCGGCGCCTGGTTGTGATGAACGAACTGGCTTTAGAAATACTGAAGGGCACCTATGGGATACCGGAACAAAAGGCCCATTTGATTTATCATGGCGTGACTGATACACCTTATATTGATCCGCTTTTTTATAAACACCAGCTTAACCTGGTTAACCGGCAGGTTATTTTAACCTTTGGCTTTGTCAGCCCCAATAAGGGTCTGGAAATAATGCTGGAGGCTATGCCGCCGGTGATAAAAAAATTTCCGGAGGCACTTTATATTATTTTAGGCGTAACGCATCCGGGAGTTAAAGAACAATACGGCGAAGAGTATCGGGAGATGCTTAAAAAAATAGTTAAAAACTACTCCCTGGAAAAGAATGTTCTTTTCATCAATGAGTTTGTGGATGAGCTTACCATGGGGACATATTTAGGCGCGGCCGATATCGTTGCCTTACCTTATCATTCCGAGGAACAGATCACCAGCGGCGTTCTAAGCCAGGCTTTGGGCAGGGGCAAAGCAATTATTTCTACTCCTTACCATCACGCTAAAGTGGCTCTTTCCGGAGGGCGGGGCAGGCTGGTACATTTTAAAGATTCTGCGGGTTTAAGCGAGGCACTGCTGGAACTACTGGAAGACAGGGAAAAGAGGAACTATATGGCTTTTCAAGCCTTCTCTTTGGGGAAAAAGATGTCCTGGAGCAAGGTAGCCGGCGAATATGCAGCTCTGTTTGAGCGCACAGTAGATGAGGACTTCGGAGAAAATCATTTTTTTAAAAAAAACAAGTATCTCCACATCTTACCCCCTGTTAACCTTCAATTTCTCAAGTCTCTTACCGATGATACAGGCATTATACAACATACGCGCTACGGGGTGGCTTCCCGTTCACATGGTTACTCCACGGACGATGCCGCACGTGCACTGGTAGCCTGTTCCGCATATCACAACCTTTTTCATTCCGAGCCCGTTATGCCCCTAATCGAAAAATACCTGGCTTTTATTCTGCATGCACGGCAGGAAAATGGCTGGTTTGCCAATATAATAAACTACCAGTTACAGTTTGAAGATCGGGAGATCAGCCAGGATACCTTTGGCCGCTCCCTCTGGGGACTGGGAACGGCCATGGGACTATGCCGGAACGAAGGGCAGAACCTGCTGGCACAGGAAATTTTCGATCAAAGCCTGCCGCTTTTGGATGAGCTTACTTACAGCAGATCAATGGCTTACAGCGCCATAGGGCTTGATGCTTATCTGCAACAGCTCCCCGCGGCTGAGAAAATCAAGGAAGTCCTGAAAATGATCGCAGAAAAATTACTGGGCTTTTTCCGGCAGCATGCCTCTGCAGAATGGCCATGGTTTGAACCGTTTTTTACCTATGATAACGCCCGGCTTCCCCAGGCTCTCTTACTTGCTTACCGTCATTTCCCCCGTGAAGAATATCTGCAAACGGCACTTAAAAGTCTGGACTTTCTTACCTCGGTGCACTTCCAGAATAGTTATTTCGATCTGGTAGGAAATGAAGGCTGGTTTTATAAAGGAAAGCAAAAGGCTGTTTTTAGCCAGCAACCACTGGATGCCGGCGCTCTTGTGGAGTGCTGC
>CAZQXY010000032.1:4644-7988 GCA_964597455.1 uncultured Desulfovibrionaceae bacterium | reverse complement strand
TGCCTGCTGGCTCATACCCTCTCCGGCAAAGAGGAATACCTGGATCTCAGCTATGCTGCCTTTCAATGGTTTCTAGGCAGAAACCGCCTGGGTAAAGCCCTTTACTTTGCTGATACGGGAGCCTGTGCGGATGGATTGGACAACCATGGTGTTAGCAAGAATAAAGGAGCAGAATCTACAACAGCATTGCTCATGGCGCTGTTGGCTCTTTATCGTTGGGAGATGCATGATCGCTACGGTAGTATGTTGAAGACAAAATCAGGATTAAAGGAGTGAAGCAGGTTGTCTTCAGATCCCAAAAAGTTACAGCAGGCAGATACACCTTGGGGCCGCTGGGAAGTTCTGCTGGAAGAAGAAAGCTATAAGGTGAAAAGAATAATTGTGCTTCCAGGGCACAGGCTCAGCTACCAAAAACATTTACGGCGGTCTGAACACTGGATGGCTGTACAGGGAAAAGGAATAATTACCTTGGATGACAAAAAAGTTACGCTAATTCCGGGAGAAGCAGTGGACATTTCTGTTGGTAGAGCGCACCGGGCCGCTAATGAGGAAAAAGTTCCCTTCATTTTCATTGAAATTCAATTCGGCAGCTACCTTGGGGAGGACGATATTATTCGCCTGGAGGACAGCTACGGAAGAGCGTAAGAGCGACTATAAGTGAAACAACAAGCAAAAAGGAGGAGCACGCTCATGGAGAATTACGCGGTTATCATGGCCGGCGGCAAGGGAGAACGATTTTGGCCCTGGAGCAGGAACACCCTCCCCAAACAATTCTTAAGCTTAATGGGAGAGCGTTCCCTGATCCAGCAGACATTTGATCGCCTGAACGGATTCTTCCCTGCGGAAAGAATCCTGGTCGTTACCGGAAAAACTTTGCTTCCGCTGGTATGGAAGCACCTTTCAGCAATTCCCAGGGGCAATATTATTACAGAGCCGGCGGGTCGTAATACAGCTCCATGCATAGGGCTCGCCGCTCAATACCTTCTTAAAAAGGACCCTGATTCGGTTATGCTTGTGCTTCCCGCCGATCATTTTATCACAGACGAAAATGATTTTCTTTCCTGTATTGCCAGGGCTTTAAAACTTGCTTCAGAAGAAGATGTCCTGGTGGCTATCGGAATCACGCCTACCCGGCCGGAAACAGGTTATGGTTATATTAAAAAAACAGGCCGTGCCCTTTCCGAAGAGCCTAAAGTATACCGTGTCCAAAGTTTTGTAGAAAAACCCGATCGCCAGAAGGCTCTTAGATTTTTAAGCTCGGGCCGCTATGTATGGAACAGCGGAATTTTCGCCTGGAAAACCCGCCTCATCCTGGAGAAAATTGAAAAACACCTTCCCCGTCTCTATGGACATTTACAGGAAATAGGAAAGTACCTTGGAACCGCAAAGGAAGCAGAAGCATTATTAAAGTTATTTCCAGCAGTACCCAAAGTATCCATCGACTACGGGGTTATGGAAAAAGAACAAAATATTCTCCTGGTTCAGGGTAATTTCGGCTGGGATGATCTCGGCAGCTGGGCCGCATTGGCTGAACATTTACCCAGGGATAAGCATCGTAATGTCAGCAGGGGAAAACATCTGGGCATAGATACTAAGGGTTGTCTTGTTTACGGACAGGAGGCCCTTATAGCCACTCTGGGTGTGTCAAATCTGGCTATTGTCCAGACAGATGGCGTTGTTCTTGTTTGTTCCATGGACCATGCACAGGATATTAAAAAACTGGTCAGCAAGTTAAAAACTAAAGGGATGGGAAAATACCTGTAAAAAACAAATAGAAATAGTTTTACACCATCGCAAGGAGGAAAAGATGGATTCTCACGGCAGGTATAGACAATGGCTGGAATTCCCCGGTCTTGATGAAGAAATTAAAAAGGAACTGTTGCAGATTTCAGGCTGTGAAGAAGAAATTGCCGCCCGCTTTTCCCGGGAATTGAAATTTGGAACAGGGGGGATTAGGGGGTGTATGGGAGCAGGTTCATCCAGGTTGAATATTTATATAGTGCGCAAAGTTACTGAGGGTCTGGCCCGTTTTATCCAAAAAACAACTTCTGAGATAAGTATTGCCAACGAACCCCCTCGTGTAGTAATAGCTTATGACACAAGGAAAAATTCGGACCGCTTTGCCCGGGAAACAGCTTCCGTACTGCTAAACTGGAAAATAAAAGCATACCTTTTTTCCAAACCTGTACCCACTCCGCTGCTCTCCTTCGCCGTCAGAGAGTTAAAAGCCGTTGCCGGAGTGGTAATCACTGCCAGTCATAACCCCGCTGAGGACAACGGTTATAAGGTTTACTGGTCTGATGGCGGCCAGATAACAGATGGTCTGGCTCAAGCCATTACAGCGGAAATTGCTGCGGTAGAGGATGAACTACTGGTGGAAACAGGGGATTTAGAAGATGCTGCCCATCTTGGTATGCTGGTTACAATCGGGGAAGAGATGATTTCAAAATACCTGGAGCATCTTTCCAGGCTTCACATGGACATTAACCACAAAGAGTACTACCCGCACCTGAAAGTAGTTTATACTCCCCTTTACGGTACCGGCATGGAAATTGTTCCACGGGCGCTCCAGGCGGCAGGGCTGGAAAATCTTTTTCTGGTATCTTCCCAAGCCAAGCCGGATCCCTCTTTCGGCACGATTAAGCACCCCAATCCCGAAGAATGGGACGTCTTTGACCTCGCCATCCAACTTGCAGAAAAAAAATCAGCGGATCTTATCCTGGCTACGGATCTGGATGCCGATCGTTTGGGTGTAGCTGTTAAAGATGAAAACAACAGCTTTAAACCCTTAACGGGAAATCAGCTCGGCGGCTTGTTGCTGGAATATATTCTTTCCCGCCGTAAAGAGCAGCAGCGCCTGCCTGTCAACGGCATCGTCATTAAAACGGTGGTCACTTCCGAAATAGGCAGAGCTATTGCCTCTTATTATGGGATGAAAACCCTGGAAACGCTTACCGGTTTTAAATATATCGGAGAAAAGATTAAAGAGCTGGTAGACACAGAACAAAATGTCTTTCTTTTTGGTTATGAGGAAAGCTACGGCTTCCTGATTGGCGATTTTGTCAGGGACAAGGACGCTATTCAGGCCAGCCAGTTAACGGTAGAGATGGCCGCTTATTATAAAGCCGGAGGTATGGGCTTAATCCAGGCCTTAAATAACCTGTTTGAGAAGTACGGCTATTTTGTTGAGGAACTTGTTAACGTTGATTTAGCTGATGGGAAGCCGGGGCGGGCAGAGGAAATAATTAAATTTTTTCGGAAATCTGCACTAAAAGAAATCAGCGGTATGCGCGTTGTACGCCTGATAGACTACCTTACCGGGGAAAGTTTGGACTTGATTAATA
>CAZQXY010000032.1:0-4634 GCA_964597455.1 uncultured Desulfovibrionaceae bacterium | reverse complement strand
GCGGCTACGGGGCTGCCTGCAAGCAATTCTCTGAAATATTTGCTGGAAAACGATTCCTGGTTCTGCATACGTCCTTCAGGGACAGAGCCAAAAATAAAATTTTACTTTGGTGTGAAAGACAGCAGCCAGGAAAAAGCTGATCAGAAAATGGCTGCCCTTAAAGATGCAATAATGAGGCTCACTATTTAAAACCCAGGTTTTAGAAAATAACTTTTTGCTTTAAAGGACTGGCCTTTTGGGGATGAATCTGTTCTAGAAAACGTCCAAGTTCTTCTTTATTATCAAGTCCCTTGCGAAGGTCAACCCATGTCTGCTGGGCGAGAAAAGACGGTAACCGGTCTCGCTTTGTAGGATCTGCTCCAGGCAACAAAATCGGAATAACGGGATAGCCCTTTTCCCTGAACATCCTGTAGAATGCAGCCCGCATTTATCATCATAGTCTTTCAAGAATGCATTCTCCTTCCATGATGATCATATTGGTTTGCTTAACCTACTCTTCTTTTTTTATAATTTATGTAGCAGATCGGAAGAAGGTGAATTCGGCTTGTCATGATGGATATATATTTTCCCTTAGCGTTTAGCGTTTAATTTTTTTTCCCGTGTTTGTACCCGTTTGCCGTTTGCAGGTGTGTACACTGTAAAATATGTTTTAAACATTGTATAAATTAGAGCATGATGATAAAATTAACTGGGCAAGGAATGTGCTAAAGGCTATGATATTTGGTCTTAGTTAGATGCATTAGCAGGAAGTTCTCTTTAGAAGGTTGGGGGGCTTTGTTATTAAAACAGGCTTGCCTTATTCCCTGCTTTGGTCTTTGTTATTTAAATAATAGGAGATAAAAATGCCGCCTACAATACAAGAAAATAGTGAACTTGAAAAACCACGTTTATGGACCTTCAACTTTTTATTAATATGCCTGTCGACTTTAACTTTAAGTCTTGTTTTTCATAGCTTTAATACTACTTTGCCTGTTTATATTGAGAAATTTGGAGGAACGGCCAAAATCGCCGGTCTGGCTTTATCTTCACTGACGGCAGCGGCGATTATATCCAGGCCGATTACGGGTTATTATCTGGATAAGTATGGACGTAAGCTTATTTTTCTCGGTGGACTCATACTTTTTATGATACCCACAGCCATATATCTCCGTATGATTCCTGTGGTAATGCTAATTGCTATTCGTTTTATACAGGGTTTGGGCTGGGGAATAGGACATACATCAACCAGTACTGTAGCACTGGATATCATCCCCAAGGAAAGGCTGGGGGAAGGCCTGGGTGTTTATAGTTTGGCAAATAGCGTTTCCATGTCCTGTGCACCGGCTATCGCCCTTTGGCTAATTAATAATCATTCTTTCGAGGTGCTTTTTCTCATCTGTTTGTTTATTACTACGATTACGCTTATTCTAGCGTTATCAATAAGATATCCCAAAACAGAAAAGCAGCCTGGCGATTTTAAATTTGTTATTTTTGAAAAAACAGCCCTGCGGCCTTCGATCATGATGCTTATTGTTTCGTTTATGAATAGCGCGCTAATTTCCTTCCTTCCCCTTTATGCTCAGGCGCAGGGGTTAAAAACGGCAGGGTATTTCTTCACGGCTACCGCAATAACCATTCTAATATCCAGGTTTTTATCGGGGATCTTAATTGACAGGATGGGCGCCAGGGGATATGATCTCAATATAATCGCTGGAAGCTTTTTTATAATAATAGCCTTGCTCATTATAGCTCGTACTGGAATATTGGGTCATCTGATTGCCGGCGGGCTTATATTTGGCCTGGGATTTGGGCTTCTTCAATTTACACTGCTTTTTCTTGCCGTAAATAAAGTGCCTCCGGAGAAAAAAGGTTCGGCTAATGCTACTTACTATACTGCAGTTGACCTGGGGATAGCTGCCGGTTCTTTTTTTTGGGGTTTTGTAGCTGCTGCATTTGGTTATAAATCAATGTATTACCTGGCTATCATACCCATAGCAATTGCTTTTTGCTTTTATTTTAAATGGAAAGGCCAAATGATACATATTGAAACTACAACTATAACAAGAGAGGGGTGATGATGTGCCCACGATATTTTTTTACGGACCGGAGTTGGAAAAGGATAAGCGCAAGCCCGGAATTGAAGAGGCGGCTTTTGTGGTTTATCTAAGAAGTACTGATCCGGGTTCTGTGGGAGTAGGCGGGGTGCTATTGGAAGATAGGAAATAAAACCGCCGGTACCAGGTTGAGGGGAAATATGCCTTTGCCCTGTGGAGAAGGTCGGGATAGGCTTTTCCCCTCTATGCGGCAAATGCAGCACTTCTGTGCAGAAAAGACTGCGCTTTCGGTTTGTTATAAATCCCGGGAAAGCTTTTCTATCGCTCCCAGCGCGCTGTCGATATCGTCATCACTAACATCCAGATGCGTAACCATACGCACTCGGTTTTCGCCGAAAGCGATCGATTTTACCCCGTAGGACTCGAGACGTGATAAAAACTCATCGGAAGATAAAGGCTCTGTATCAATAATGACCATATTGGTTGGCGGATGGGAGGGGTATACCTTAAAAATTGTCCGGCTGGTGATACCCTCTGCCAGTTTTTTCGCCCGTCTATGGTCTTCCGAGAGGTAAGGTATGTGTTTTAAGGCAATTAATCCGGCGGCTGCCAGGATACCTGCCTGTCGCATTCCGCCTCCCAGGACTTTGCGATAACGCCTTGCCCGTTCAATAAAGGCAACAGATCCTGCCAGGATAGAGCCTACGGGCGCGCCAAGTCCTTTGGAAAGGCAGAACATTATGGAATCGCAGGAGCGAGTGAGGTCGGTGACGGGGCAGTTCAGGGCTAAAGCGGCGTTAAAAATTCTGGCTCCGTCCAGGTGCAGGGATATTTCCGATTTACAGGCAATTCCATAATATTGATCCTGTTCCTCCGGTTTTAAGATAGTGCCCCCATTGCGGTTATGTGTATTTTCCAGGCAGAGAAGGGTGGCAGGGGCGAAGTGCTGGTCCGGTGGGCGAAGTGCCTTTTTAAGGTTGGTGATTCCCTCGTGGGAGTGCAGGTTTTTTACCGGCCAGAGCTGGACACCTCCGATAAGTGATGAACCTCCTGCCTCATAATAATAGATATGAGCTTCCGGATCCAGGATAACTGCATCACCCCTTGCCGTATGTGTGAGCACAGCAATCAAATTTCCCATAGTGCCTGAGGAAACAAAAAGAGCAGCTTCTTTTCCAACAAGCGCTGCGGCTTCGCTTTCCAGCAGGTTCACGGTAGGGTCTTCACCGAAGACATCATCTCCCACCTCCGCTCTGGCCATTGCGGCACGCATTTCCTTACTTGGAAGGGTAATTGTATCACTGCGCAGGTCCACTGTTTTAATATTCATTAATAAATGCCTCCTTTGCCTCCTTTGGCCTGGTTGCTGGTGAGAAGTATGGTTTTTCACCCGGATGCAACTAATCAGCAGGGTTCCAGTAGCACCTTTACTGTTATAAAATTATAAATTACATATATCATTCTTTCGCTGCATTTGATTAAATTCCTTTATTGGGGACGGTTCTCCTGTCGCATCTTAGCCGGGGAGAGGGTGAAAATTCTTGAATGAGGAAGATAGAGAGCTATTTGCGGAATTAAATAACCGTTATGGGGATGAGGAAGAGAAGGATCCCCGCTCTTCTACCTATAGGTTGCGGAGGTCACTTTTTTTAAAGCCGACGGTTTTTCTCGTTGTAATAATCTTTGCAACCCTTGCTCTCGGGAGTTTCTTGAAAATATTCACCCTTCCGTCACTCGATTTTCTGGTAGAATCCCAAAGGCTAAGCCGGGACCCCATGGTAAAGAGTTTAAGAGAGGCAGTTGTCGGCATTGTTGCGACTCCCGAAGGTATAGCATATCCTGTTTCCCGGCAACAGAGGGGTACCGGCTTTAATATCAGTGCCGGGGGGTTGATTGTAACGAATCGCCATTTACTGGAGGATGCCGGCTCACTTACCGTTTCTTTTCCCGGGCGGGAAAGCTGTCGGGTTACCGGATGGTCGTTCAGCGCTTTGGCAGATTTGGGTTTGATTAATCTTGCAGGTGAAAACCTTCCCTTTGTTGAACTTGAAAAAGAACAACAACCTGAAGTGGGTGATAAGGTACTTATTATTGGTAATCCACTCAACTATTCAAATGTTGTAATGTGCGGGGAAATTACAGGACATATTCGGATAAAAGATTTTTCCAAACCGGTGTTGGAGATTGATGCTCCTATTCATGGAGGCAGCAGCGGCAGCCCGGTTTTTAACGAAGAGGGAAGGGTTGTTGCGGTTATTTTTGCTGCCTTGGAGAGTGGAAGTAAAGGAGATGTCAGGGGTCTGGCGCTGCCGGTAGAACTGTTGGATGGTTTTTTACAGGAGTGCGACAACGGGGACGTTTCTCCTGTCGCATCTTCTACTGGGCGGGGTAGATAATATCGCATTTTGGGCGCGGTGTTATCGAACTTTTTGAAAACCCTATGTTGGGCGAGGTTAAGGTTAATAATAGAGGTTAGCCGCTAATACTTTGCTGGAACATGGTTATCAACAGTATTTTCCAGAACTTTGACAAACTTTCGGGTGTATGATAGTATAAAAAAAAGTTTTATTTATGGTGAAGTAGCTTGCGGTAGTAAGCCCG
>CAZQXY010000031.1:0-14954 GCA_964597455.1 uncultured Desulfovibrionaceae bacterium | reverse complement strand
TATAAGTAAATTCGTCACACCGGAAATAATTTTTGGGAAGGGCTCTCTAAACCAAATAGGCGAATGTTGTAACCGGTTGGGCGCTTCCCGCGTTTTCCTCGTTGCCGACCAGGGAGTACTCCGGTACGGGTGGATTGAAAAAGCCCTCCCTTTTATTAAAAATATCGGCCTGGAATATCAAATCTGGTCTGATTTCTCTGCCAATCCCAGGGATTTTGAAGTTGAGGAAGGAGCTTTATTGTACCTGGATACAGATTGTGACGCAGTCCTGGCCATCGGCGGAGGAAGTACCGTTGATGCGGCCAAGGCGGTGGCCACTCTCACAACAAATAAAGGTACAATTCAGGATTATGAGGGTATTGATCTTATTCACTCCCCTCTTCCGCCGCTGATCGTTGTACCTTCAACCGCAGGAGCCGGTTCGGGGGTTTCCCAATTCTCGATTATTGCCGATAGCAAGCGAAAAATAAAGATGACGATCATCTCTAAATCGCTCGTTCCAGATATCTGCATATCCGATCCGCTGCTACTCTCTACCGTCAACAGCGAAATTACCAGGCACACCGGTATGGAGGCCTTAAGCCACGCTATTGAGGCATTCCTTTCCCTGGCGGCCACCGACCTGACAAATGTTCACGCTTTGCATGCCATTAAACTGATCTCCTCCAACCTGAGGGCCTCGGTTGCCAGCCAGGTCAACGAGGAAGCAAAAGTGGCCATGGCTCAGTCCAGCCTTCAAGCGGGTTTGGCCTTCTCCAATGCGATTCTTGGTCTGGTACACGCCATGAGCCACCAGGTTGGAGGATTGTTGGATCTGCCCATCGGCGAGATCAGTTCCATACTGCTGCCTTATGTAATGCGCTTTAACCTCATTTCCTCCATGGATAAATATGTCGAAATTGCCAGGGCCATGGGGGCAAAGGTAGAAAATATGACCACGCGCGAAGCTGCAGAGAAAGCGATTGAGATGGTACAGATGCTTGCTGCAGATGTCAAAATTCCATCGGGACTATCGGAACTCGGTTTGCCGGAAGAGCTGATTCCCCAGCTCAGCCAAAACGCTATTAAGGATGCCTGCTTCATTACCAATCCCCGGGACGCTGATGTTGAAGATATAAATGAAATATTCTATTCAGCTCTCTAAATATATGCCAGCATTTTTAGGGGGTCATATTAATGGTTATTAATAATAAAAATATGCTCATCGAAAAACTAACAGGAATACACAGCTCCAAAAAATCATATTATGTTGAATTAAAGAAGAAAGTAAACGAGCTATCCAAAAGAAATATTCAATTGGAGATTATTAATCAACTGGCTAAAAATATGGGTATAAACATATCTTATCAAGAGGTAATCGAAAACATTATGCCCAAATTGCAAACGCTGGTTTATTTCAATATTCTCAGCCTTTATGTAGTCATGAAGGACGATCTGATTAAGCGTATCGTCTTCTTTACAGGAAACAGCCATAAAATATCCGAATCCTATTTCCAGTACAGTCAATTGGAAGAGTCCTCCAAAAAAGACAGTGAAACAGATGCCGCCCTCTGGTACGTACTCCACGAGAAAAAACCGCTCTTGCATAATAACCTCTCTTCAAAGGGCTGTTCCTTTCCAGAGGATATAAAATTTATCAAACAGGGCATCAATTCGAAAATTCTTATTCCCCTGCTGGTAAAAGAAGAAGTCATCGGGGTATTGGAAGCGGCAAGCAGAAAGTCATTTAGCGAGAACGACCAATTTTTTATACAGCAGGTGGCCGATCAACTCGCCGTCTGCCTGGAAAACGTCCGCCTGTATAATGAGGTCTGGCAGCATAAACAGGAGTGGGAAATTACCTTTTCTGCGGTAACAGACCTGTTGCTCTTTATTAACCTTGATTACGAAATACAAAGAGTTAACAGGGCCGGCATAGACTTTTTTACCCTGAAAGAAAAAGAAATACTCGGGCAGAAATGTTACCGTCTTTTGTATGGCCGCGAATCCAAATGTAATCCCTGCCTGGCTGATCAGGTATTACAGAGCAAAAAAACTGCATACCTTCAAAACCGAACCCGCTATAACCGGGTGCTCGATATCTTTGCCTATCCCGCATATACGGAAGATGAAGAACCTTACGGGGTTACGTATTACGGGAAGGATGTTACCAGTATCGTGGACTCGATCAAATTTGTTTCCCTGGGTGAAATGTCCGCAGGGGTCGCTCACGAGCTCAACAGCCCCTTAACGGCCATTGTGGGCGATTCCCAGTTGCTGCTCAGGGAGACCAATCCCGACAGCCCCCATTACCAGCTGATTAAAGATATCCAGCTCTGCGGGGTGCGTTGCCAGAGAATCATCCAAAACCTTTTAACCTTTTCCCGCCAGGATGAATTTACTTTTGAAGAGATAAATCTGAACCAGGTGGTGGAGAAAGCTCTCAACCTGGCTGCTTACCAGATAGAAAAAAGTAAAATTAATATCATGAAGAACCTCAACGAATCGCCTTTAATGATCCTGGGTAATGCACAGGGGTTGGAACAGATCATTATCAACCTGCTACTTAATGCCAAAGATGCCATCGAGCAGAAACATATGGAAGACGATGATCGGGAAAAAGGGGAAATAACCATTAGCACCAGAATAAAGCCGGAAAAATTTGTAGCGGTAGATATTGCCGATAATGGTTGCGGAATCGACCAGAAAAAAATCTCACAAATTTTTAACCCCTTCTACACATCAAAAAGAGTCAGCAAAGGAACCGGCCTGGGACTTTCGGTAAGCTTAGGCACTGCGCAATCCCACGGAGGATTTATTGATGTGGAGAGCGTTCCCGGCAAAGGGAGTGTATTCAGTTTAATTATTCCGATCAAGAAATATATCCCCGATGAGGGTGAAAACCCCGAAATAAAAGATTAAGAAGCCTTAAGAATTTTATTAATCCACAAAAATCGTATTACAGCCAGAAACGCTAGAATAACATCTCCGGAGGTTGTATCCATGCTGACAAAAGCACGCTTTTTAATCGTTGACGATGAACAGGAAGTCTGCAACTTTTTTTCCTACTTGCTAAAAAATAAGGGTTATGAAGTGGAATCGGCAAATACGGGAAAAGAAGCCCTGGCAAAGATCGAATCGATACAATTCAATGCTGCCCTGATAGATCTCAAGCTGCCTGACAACGATGGACTGAGTATACTAAAAATAATTAAAGAAAAGCAGCCAAAGTGTGAGGTAATCATTATAACAGGTTATTCTACCGTAAAATCGGCAGTAGAGGCAATTCAGCTGGGGGCCTTTGATTACGTGGAAAAACCCTTCGTCGATATAGAAGAAATGGAAAAGCTGCTGGAGAAAGCGTTAAATGTAAGGGCCGACCTGGAGTATATCAAAAGGTATCAAGAAGAATACGGTTTTGTCGTCGGTCAAAGTCCAAAGATGCTGAGCCTGGTAGCTGCAGCAGAAAAAATAGCCAAAAAAAATATTACTGTTTTAATTCATGGGGAAACCGGAACGGGGAAAGAAGTGCTTGCCAGGTATATTCATTCCGTCAGCCACCGCAGTGATCGCCCTTTTATGGCCTTTAACTGCGGAGCCTTTACTGAAAACCTGCTGGAAAGCGAGCTGTTCGGTCACGAAAAGGGGGCCTTTACAGGGGCTGCCGGCAGAAAAAAAGGCATCTTCGAACTTGCCCACAGGGGGACTCTTTTCCTGGACGAAATAGATTCGGCAAGCCCGGCGATTCAGGTTAAACTGCTGCGCGTCCTGGAAACGGGTGAGTTTTTAAGGGTAGGCGGGGAAGAACTCTGCAAAGCCGATGTAAGAATAATTGCAGCCACAAATGCCAATTTGCAGGCAAAGGTTAACGAAAATCTATTCAGAGAAGATCTATTTTACCGCCTCGACGTGGCCTCATTATATGTCCCTCCGTTACGCGAACGAGCGGAAGATATTCCACTTTTTATCAACTTTTTTCTTGAAAAGGAAATGAAGGATAAAAAAACTCCACCCCAAAGGATAAACGCTGAGGCTTTGGAGTTAATGAAAAAATATCCCTGGCCGGGAAACATCAGGGAATTGGCAAATACGGTAGCCCAGACAACACTGCTCTGCAGCGGGCCGATCATTAACCCGGCAGATCTTCCACCCAAAATACAGCAGAAATCCCGGGAAAACAGCACCGGAAACGCCGCCATCGTGGAAAATACCCAGGAGGCCCCGCCCGATAATAATCAAGACCGGGACAAATACAAGGAACGTGAAGTAGCTGCCGGCAATTCAAAGCTATTCCTGGTCCACCCGCAAAGGGAGAGGCTCCTTGAACTGTTGGAGGAATTTAATAACATCCTGCTGGACAATTTGGAGATTAAAAATGGTATTGATTTAAACCTTTTGCAGGAAGACCTTAAATATTGCTCTGATAATACCATCAAAAAAATTATCGGCAGTGCCCTGGATTTGACGTATGGAAGCCAGGTAAAAGCCGCCGCTCTATTAGGAATCACCGCCAGGGCACTGCGTTACTATTTAAAAGAAAAAAATTAGCCGCCGCTAACCAAAGTCAAAGCAGTCATTCATATTCGCTTAAATTGTGTAGGGATAGTACCCTGATAACCCTCCTGTATAAGCGAGCAAAACAACTCCTCCAACAAGGATAACGATTATGACAAAGGCCAGCAGGCGCGGGATTTTACCGCCCCAAAACAGGCTTAACCCGATCAGGATAAAAACAAGAGGCCAAAAATCGACCAGCCGCTGTACAAAATACATTGAAACAAAGCCTGTATTGGTTAGAAAAAAAACAGTTCCTACGAGGATAAGCAGAAGCGCCACAAGAAATAATCCTATACTCATTGCCCGGCATCCCTCCGCTCGCGTAACAGTAAAAACACCCCCAGAGCGACAAGCAACAGCGGCCAAAAATAATGAAAGAAAAATCCAAAAAACTGCCGGATTAGAAAAAGAATACCGAGCCCGATCAGCAGCAATCCAAAGTTCCTCTGTCTTCTGGCACCGGCTCCCTTTGTTATATCCTCCGGAGTGTCCTCCCGGGAATCAGCGTTTGTCTCATACCTTTCGCCGGTATCCATAATTTTTCCGTCTTCCCTGTTTTCTTCGGGAATAACGATCCAGGCGATAATATATGCCAGAACCCCGCCACCGCCGGCGAAAATCGATATAACCCACAGCAATCGAACAAGAACAACGTCCACATTAAAGTATTCAGCCAGTCCCCCGGCCACACCGGCGATGGCCCTGTATTTTCGGGAGCGATAAACACGATTTTTCAAGTCTTGATCTCCTCCCTATAATATAATTTTAACTGCTCAGCCTATGAAAACTTGTTTTTAATTAATATTCCCCGGGTAATAACAGGAGTATACTACTGAACCCGAGGGAAATACGTCCTTCCCCAAAGAAAACCTCCTACTATAATGAATTATACATGATTATATTGAAAAAATATATAATTGCATTCTTTCTTCTTCTATAATATGATATTGATATTGCAAAATACCTGTAAGGTGAGTTATTTTATGATCTTCAAAACGATGCTTTTTGACCTTGACGGCACATTGCTCAATATAAGTATGGATACATTTCTGCCGGGGTATTTTAAAATCCTTGCCCAAAGGTTTGCCAGGCAGATTAATCCGGAAGAATTTATTACACACCTGCTCCACTGCACACAGGTAATGATCGAAGATAAGGATCCCCGACGGACTAACGAAGAAGTGTTTATGCAGGAATTTATCCCGCGCACCAGTTTACCTCCGGAAGAACTCCAATCAATTTTAAAAGATTTTTACACCAATGATTTCGGAAGTCTGGAAGGCTATACACAGCAAGAACCGGTTGTACAAAAAATTGTTGAACTCTGTTATAATAAAGGCCTGGAGATGGTTATCGCCAGCAACCCGATATTCCCGCTTTCAGCAATGAAACACCGCCTGAGGTGGGCAGGACTTGCGGATTATCCCTACCGCCTGATTACCGCCTACGAAAATATGCACTTTTGTAAACCTCACCGTGAATACTATGAGGAAATCCTGCATTTACTTAACCGGCAGGCATCGGAGTGCTTGATGATCGGAAACAACATTCAGGAAGATCTGGCTGCTGAAAAGGCAGGAATAAAGACCTATCTGCTTAAGGACCACCTGCTCGACAACCGGAAGGAAAAAACGCCTTACAATGCCGACTACCAGGGTTATCTTAAAGATCTATATGAATTTATAAAAACAATGTTCAGATAGGAGAGAACTATGGAATGGTTTGATATAACACTTATCGGCTTCATCGCAGGAACATTTGGAACCAGTCTGGGAGGAATATTATCCTTTCTTATTTTAAAGCCATCAAACAAGGCGCTGGGCACAATGCTGGGCGTCGCCGCCGGGATTATGCTTTCCATTGTTTTTATGGAGCTGCTCGACGAAGCGGCAAATACCAGCTACCCCTGGACGGTTCTGGGATTACTCGCAGGTATTATTGCTTTTCTGTTTCTTGATAACTTCTTCCCCCACAAACATTTTATTACCGAAGAAGTGAGGAAGGGCCGTTTTCTAAAAAAAGGCATCTTAATTGCCACGGGTATCGCCCTGCACAATGTGTCTGAAGGTATCGCCATAGGTGCTGGTTTTGCAGCCTCAACCGGCATGGGTATGACGCTTGCTGTTTTGATCTCCCTGCATAATGTTCCCGAAGGGCTGGCCGTTGCCATTCCCCTGAATATTGGGGGTATGGGTAGGGCAAAAGTGTTCGGAATCACAATGTTGGCGGGTTTGCCAATGGGGGTAGGCGCACTGCTGGGGTCTGTAACAGGTAATATCTCCGCCGAGTTCCTGGCTCTATCCCTGAGCTTCGCCGCTGGAGCCATGCTTTATATTGTCTTCGACGAATTGATTCCGGATGTCCTGGAAGTAGTAGATAACCATACCGCTATCTGGGGATTAACAGCAGGCATTCTAATCGGCATGACGATGGTTTTATACCTCTAGCTGGTTCATGCGCTGAAATCCTGAGTGTCTTTTTTGTCGCAGTTTGCAAAACCTTTCCTATTTATAAAATATATGTTATGATATGATAAGTCTGAAATACCGGCGGCAGGCGCACACCTGCCCCAAATTGGAGGGATATTTGCGTGAGGGGAAAGGGTATAATCGTATTTTTATTACTCGGTGTACTTTTTATGATGGCTCTGTTTTTGCGGTCGAGTCCTGCGGTAATTGCCAATGATCTGATGGATGAATTTTCTATTTTGCCGGTGACAATGGGGCTGATGGCCTCTGTTTATTTTTGGGCATATGGGCTCGTACAAATCCCTGTCGGGTACCTGTCGGACAGGATTGGCGTTCGCAATACCGTGGCTATCTTTGCCCTGCTCGGTGTTGTCGGAAGCATATTCTTTGCCTTCGCACAAAACGTGCAAATGGCAATCTTGACCAGATTGATTTTTGGTATCGGCACCGCTGGAATTTGGGTTCCTGCTTTAAAATACCTCTCCGTCACTTATGAGCCGGGAAGGTTTGCCAGCCTCACCAGTATACTGAGTTCTATCGGCAGCTGCGGCATGATCCTCTCCTCTTTTCCCCTGGCGGTATTAGTTGAGCGGACAAACTGGAGATTCCCTTTTATCTGGGCAGGCATTATTCTTCTTTTTCTGGTTATCTGTTCCTGGAGGCTGATCCCTGCAAAAACAGCCGCACCGGATACAAGTAATAACGAACCTGGTAATAACGAAGCTGACAAGGTAAAAAATAGAAAACCAATAAAAAATTATGTTAAAGAGAACTATAAGCTCATTTTCTTTTTTATATGGGCATTCTTGATCTACGGAACAATCTTCAGTTTTCAGGGTTTATGGGGTATCCCGTACTTGGAGGACGTTTTTTCAATAAATCGACAGACTGCCGGCATTATGGCAATGTTTTTGCCTGCAGGGATCATACTGGGAGGCCCTTTTTGGGGTCTATTTTCAGATCGTTTCCTTAGAGCAAGAAAGCCTGTTCTTCTTCTGGGCACAATCGGTTTCCTCGCTACGATCGCGGCCTTCATCTTTATTAAAGATTACCCCGGTGCAATAATATTTTCCTTGATTTATTTTTTTAACGGCTTTTTTGGGATCGTTTTCCTCATAAATTTAACGTGCGTAAAGGAGTATCTGCCGCTGGAGATTACCGGTACTGTCATGGGTATTTTAAACACACTGATGATTATGAGTGTTGGCTTCTACCAAAATTTGACAGGTTATTACCTTGGTTATTTTTTTAACCTGACCAATACGGCAACCGCCTACCAAAACATCTTCATTATTTACGGCCTCAGTGCGGCCCTTGCCTTTGTATTAGTATTATTAATGCCTGAAACCTTCAAGGAGTAGGGGGTTAGTAGAGGGCCGATACCGGGCAGGCTTCTACGCAGAGGCCGCATTCGGTGCAGGGGGAAGCGGCCAGGGGAACATCGCCAAAGGTTGAAACAGTGCGCTTCAACCCGCGGCGGGAAAAACCGAGTGCCCCTGCTTTGGCGATATTGTGGCAGATCCATACACAACGCCCGCAAAGTACGCATTTGCTGCGGTCAAAGATAAAGGTTTTCGGGGTATCATCAATCTCTGTCCCGTATTCAAGAGCCTTGAAACGCTTTACCCTGAGTTTTAGGCGTCTTTCTTTAGCGATCCTTTGCAGCTCACAGGAACCGTTCCCCGGGCAGCTGCTGCACTCCAGGCGGTGGTGCGATAATAATAATTCAAATGCGGTTTGAACCAGGCGGTCCACCTGCGGCGACCTGGTTTTTACCACCATCCCTTCACTTACAGGCAGGGTGCAGGATGTGACAGGAGCCGCTGAACCTTCGACTTCGACAAAGCAAAGGCGGCAGTTGGCCGAAGGCCGGCTATTTTCTTTTATTGCACAGAGGTTGGGTATATAAATACCGTTTTGGAGGGCGACCCATAACAATTTTTCACCCTCGGGAGCTGTTATTTTACGTCCATCTATGGTTATTGTGATCATTTTGCTCATTATAGATTACCTTCCTTCTCCTTCAACAGTTCCGGAGGGGACAGCTTGATCACCGCGTTATACTCCGGCGGGCATGCTTTTAAGCAGTTGTTACATTTAACACACTTCTCCTGGTTAATAGCTTTAAGCCCATCCTCTCGCGTATATACCGCCTCCGTCGGGCAGCTGCCCACACACACGTTGCAAAGCTTACTGCATTTCTCCGGGGCAATATAATAAACGATCAAATCCGGGCACATGCGCGCCGGGCAGACTCTTTCTTTGATATGCGCCCGGTACTCGTCGCCGAAGTATCTTAAGGTGGTTAACACCGGGTTAGGAGCGGTTTTTCCCAGATTGCAAAGGGATCCGGCCTTTATATCTTCAGCAAGTTCGTGCAGGGTTTCAAGATGTTTTGGTTCTCCTTCCCCCTTCGTTATATCGGTCAGCAGATCCAGCATCTGCCTGGTGCCCAACCGGCAGAAGGTGCATTTACCGCACGATTCATGCTGCGTAAATTCCAAAAAGAAACGCGCCACCGCCACCATGCAGTCATCTTCATCCATGACTACCAGCCCGCCAGAGCCCATGATCGCCCCGGCTTCCCGCAGTGAATCGAAATCAATGGGAATATCAAGGGCTGCCTCAGGCAAACAGCCTCCCGAAGGGCCCCCTATCTGCACCGCTTTAAATCCTTTTTCCCCAGGGACACCCTCTCCCACGTCAAAAATGACATTGCGAAGGGTTGTCCCCATAGGAACTTCAACCAGACCCGTGCAGGAAACCTTACCGACAAGGGAGAATACCGCTGTTCCCGGGCTTCCTGGTGTTCCGGTACTCTTAAACCAGCCTGCTCCCTTTCTGATAACCGGCGGAACATAACAAAAGGTCTTTACATTGTTTAATACAGTAGGTTTGTCATGAAAACCAGAGATAGCCGGGTGTGGAGGCCGCTGATGCGGAATACCCATTTTACCCTCCATTGAACTGATGAGCGCCGTCTCCTCTCCGCAGACAAAAGCCCCCGAACCTTCAAATACCTCCAGATCAAAATCAAATTCACTCCCCATGATCGAATTCCCCAACAGACCTTTTCCCCGGGCCTGCTGAATAGCCTTTTTAACCTGCATAATCGCCTGCGGGTATTCGGCGCGAATATAGAGATAACCCCTGGAAGCCCCCACAGCAAAAGCACAGATGATCATCCCCTCAATTACCTGGTGCGGGTTTGATTCCAGAATACTGCGGTCCATGAAGGCTCCAGGGTCTCCCTCATCTCCGTTGCAGATAACATACTTCGGCTCGCCCTCGGCCATCCTGCAAGTCTCCCATTTTACGCCGGTGGGAAAACCTGCGCCTCCGCGCCCCCGCAGCATGGAATCCTTCATCTCCCTGATTATTTCTTCCGGTTGCATCCGGAGGGCTTTTGCCAGGCCGGCATAACCCTCCCGCGCAATGTAATGATCGATATCGCCGGGGTCGATAAACCCGCAGTGCTCAAGGATAATCTTTTCTTCGTAAACACCCCGGGGAAAGTCGCTAAAGGTAGGAAAATAGTCGTTGGTCTCCAGCGCCACCAGGGCGTACTCATAGCAAGGATCATCGCCCATCAAAAAATCTTCCACCAGGAGATTGGCGAGCCCTTCGTCCATATAACCGTAACATACGGATGGAAAACCTGGTTTGGAAATAATAGCCAGGGGCTCAGCATAACAATAGCCCATGCAGCCGACTTCTATTACCTGGGCGTCCAGATTATTGTTTTTAATTGCTTGCTCAAATGCTTCCTTAACTTTCGCGACACCGGCGGCCTTACCACAGCTGGCTGTACCGAGCCAGACCACAGGCTTTTCGCTCAGGCTTTCTATTTTTACATCCGCTTTGGATTTGATCTTGGCATAATATTCCTCGATTAACGCTGAACTCATGAATTATGTTCCCCTTCCTTCTTCTGCGGCTCCTCTTTCCTATCCCGCTCCGGCTCTTCCAGCTGTTCTTCTCCCTGGCCTTTTTCCTTTTTTCTGCCGTTTACTTCGAAAGAAAGCATAATTCCATCCACGCGTGTCGGCGTAACACTTCTTTCAATCTCAGCATCTACAACAACTACCGGAGCCATGGCACAACACCCGACACAGGCAACCCGTTCCAGGCTGTATTTTCGATCCAGGGTCGTCTCCCCCTCTTTGATATCCAACCTTCTTTCAAACGATTCCATGGCAATGCTGCCTCCGGCCATATAGCAAGCGGTACCCATACACACTTTTATTTGATGCTCGCCGGGAGGGTTCAAGCGAAACTGGTTGTAAAAAGTAGCCGGGCCAAAAACATCCACGGCCGGGATATGAAGCGCCTGCGCAATTTTCTCCATCGCAGGCAAAGGCAAATAACCCAGTTTGTCCTGAACCCTCTGTAAAATGGGAATAAGATTTTCCGGTTTTGACTGATATTCATCAACGATATCTTGAAGTTCGTTAGAGATAATTTCTTTCTCCCGTTCCAAAAGCTTCAACAAAGACATCCCCTTTAAAAATGTTTCTATAATACCTTCTTTAATACTTTCCTTGATTATTGCTTCCCCATCATTATAACTTTCATCTTCCATTCCATCAAGACTGATATAAAAAACCGGGCGGAATTTACCCACCCGGCCGTTTTTTGCTTTTTCCCACGCTTCCAAAACAACTTACAATTAATTTCCTATATTATAAAGGAAAAAGTTTTTTTTTATGGAAATTATAATAGGATTAAGCTCTGCAGCTGAAAACTAACCTGCTAACGGAGGAAACCTAAAAATGGCCAGAGTACCGAAGAGCATAGGAATTCTAATTATTCTGCTTATCATAGGAAGCGTATTTGGAACATTTATCGGGGAAATATTAAAAGACTATTTACCTTTTTTAAATTACAGCCAGTCCATCGGTTTAAATCCGACAACCCTTGATCTGTCAGCGGTAATAATTACTCTGGGTATAACACTTAATTTAAATATCGCCACAATTATCGGCTTTTTTATTGCCCTGTTTATCTATTCGAAACTATAAAAGGACTGGATCCTTGATACTCTCTGTCTGGTTGACACCCCTAGCCTGCTCTTCCACCGTTACCTGCATTACCTGGTTTTTTCCGGCCTTCTTCGCGAGATAAAGTGCCTGGTCAGCGCGGCAGAAAAACGACTTAAAATCTTCATTTCCTGCAAGCATTGCTACTCCAAAGCTGCCGCTAACATGCCCAACCTCTCCGAATTTATGCCCGGCGATCAGTTTTCTTATTCTTTGCGCCAATTGAACAGCCTCCTGTTCTTTTGTATTAGCTAAAAGAAGCATAAATTCATCCCCGCCCCATCTGGCCAATAGATCGGTTTCCCTTATGGCATTCCGTATTATTCTGGTTACAACAATTAAAATCTGGTCTCCAACCAGATGCCCGTAACTGTCATTTATCCTTTTTAAATCATCCAAATCAAAGATAATCAGTGACAAAGGGGTATGGTACCTATTGGAAATTGCAACCCACCTTTTAAATTCTTTATCGAACTTTACTCTGTTATATACCCCTGTAAGGGGATCTGTAGCGGAAAGCTCCAATAATTGTTTGCAGTGTAGGTACTGTAATCTTTTGAAGTAATTTATTTTACAGGAAAAAATACTGCTCATTATTGCAATCAACAATACATAGAATGCAGCAGCAGATATTTCGGTTGATGTAATCGTCTCTCTAAAGTGAAATATTGAAAAAACAAAAAAACCAGTGATTAAACCTGCAGAAACCAGAACCATATTTATCCAACGGTTTGGCACCCAAAAAACAATGAGCATGATTAATACCACTCCGAAAGATTGAAGCAAAAAGGTAGGCGTCTCATAAGAATAACATATAAATAAAAATGAAACAGAAGCTAAGATTTCAAAGGCAGTAATCCAATATACCAGCGAATAACAGTTTTTAAAATATTGTATTCTCCGGGAGAATAATAAAACCAATATAAAAAAAACACTCCTGGTTAACAAAATTTTATAGAATATTTGCTTATTCTCTATCATGAAATAGTCAGGAATAAGAAATAAAAGAAATAGTGTTCCCGCCATTATTAGGATTGTTCTCACATATTTCAAAGAACTGCCGATCTCGACGTTAAAAAACTCCTGTTCCAGTTTTCTGTCTTGAAATTCACCGCATACTATTAATCCGGCAGTTTCCTTTTCCCGGTTCATTGCCTCGCCCCTTTTTTCGCATCAGGCGTTCACTAAACAGCTCGAACTGAGCGACCCTTGCATTGCATTATATTATATCAAATAATGGTAAAATACTGCAATCATTGTATAACCGAAAAAAAAGGCAAAAGTATAACAAAACTCCACAGAAAAGCCGCAGAGTAATAATATCCGGCATTTTTTCTAAACCCTAAAATATTTTTTTCGATGTATTTTGAATTTATTTATATGGACAGTCGCAAAAAAACGCTGTACCCGCAAGGTTTTTAACGTTACAAACATCCTCCAGATCCTTACGCAAACACTTTTTCAGCAATCTTAATCCCTTCACTGGCGATATTGCTGCTAAAATCTGCCCCGCAGTATTCTCTGAAATTATCAATAAAAGCATCGTAGTCTTCCGGCAGCATATATGCTTCTTCATGATATTGAAATTGTGTATTCGGGTCGAGTTCCCGGCCTGCAAATTTTAAATATTTTGCACCGACTGCATCGTGCAAACCGGCCCACCACAGGCTGGGCGCCCCTGTAATCGCGTCAAGATCAAAATCTGTCAGTAACTTGTTAATTGAATCGATATTTTTTTCCAGCTCGTAATATATTTCCTGTAAAGTGTATCCCGCATGCTTCGCTACAAATTCAGAAAGGCTCAAACGAATAGGCACTTTATCAGGTTTTTCCAGATTCATCGCCGCTATAAATCTTTTTTTTCTTTCCTCATAAAGCTTTAATTTGTCATCGGCCATGCTAAATACCTGCTGTCCTTCATTTTGTAAAACTGAGATTCAATGCCGGCGCTGGCAGACGCGTCTAAAACCCTCCTCTCTTATTAGATATTATACCATTTTATACCATTTTGGCAATTTCCTCGATATCTGCAGCATACTTACTCAGTTCTTGAATAGAAGAGGTGATCTCCTGGGTAGCAGCAGCCTGATGCCGTGTTATTTCCAAAACACTGTCAGTCTTGGAATTAACACTCAGCACTTTTTGCTTAATCGTCTCAATAGTATCCCTGATCTCTTCCACCGAACTGGCGCTGTTTTCGGCCATTTTCCTGATCTCTTCAGCTACTACTGCAAAACCACGGCCTTCATGCCCTACCCTGGCAGCTTCAATGGCAGCATTCAGGCCAAGAAGGTTGGAGTTGGAGGCAACTTTCTCGATAAAGCTTAACATATCCTCTGTCCTCGCCACCTGTTCATTCATCTCTTTATAGTACGTATTCAGCATTTCCATATCAGCGGCAAGCTCTTCCGCCGATGCTGCAAGTTCTTCCGTTGAAGCTATAACTTCTTCGCATGTAGAGGCAAAATCCTGTGCCACTTCAATTAGTTTCTCCTGATTTTTCAGGCTAAGTCCCACCGTGACAGCTCCTATAATTTGGCCGTGATCATCTTTTACAGGGAGTGCAGCCGCCTTAAAAGGAATACCGTAGGCTTCCTTAGGAATTATATCCTCTACATATTCACCGGAACGTAAGGCTTGATAGATTGTCCCTTTAGAAGATAAGGCTTTACCGCTTAGCTCTCCCGGATCCAATTCTTCTCCTGAAAGGTGCAGAAGAAATTTTTCCCTGTCTGTTACCCCAAAGGTGCAATCCATCGGTATAAGCTTTTGCATCAAAGGGCCTACATTAACCAGCATATCGAGAATATTACCCTGCCCTGCATCGCTGCTTGAAGAACTCCGATCAACTGAATCCTGGTTTTGCATTTTCTAATCCTCCTGCTTTTTTAAAATTGAAAATATGAAAATA
>CAZQXY010000030.1:0-15018 GCA_964597455.1 uncultured Desulfovibrionaceae bacterium | reverse complement strand
GGGCGCTCAGCGTGCAGCTTTATGGGGATTCCAAACGTTGGCAGCAGTTGGAAAAAGGAATTTTGCAATTGCTGCGGTGTTATCACCAATCAGTATCAAACCGGCCGGGGCCAAACAAAGATGAAGATTGCGGATCTGGAAATGTAGATACAGAAACAGATGACGCCGTCCTGCTGGAAGAGCGGGGCATTGTAAACAACCCGGGGCATATTCACCTGGCAGGCCCCCTTGTCTTAGCCACACCAAGAGGAAAAATCGACCTCTCTCTATTTGAACCCGACCTGGGGCTGCCCACAAAAATGATCAAGGAACTATCGGTGGCGGATTGCCCGGCAAAAGCCGTGCTTACCGTCGAAAACCTCACTTCCTTTTACCAGTACGTGCTGGAAGGGCCGCCGGAGCGGCTGGTCATCTACCTGGGAGGGTTTGCCGGAACTGCCCGCAGGCTGTTCCTGCAGAAACTGTACCGTTTTTTCCATGAGCGCGGGAACGCAGTTCCTTTTTATCACTGGGGAGATCTTGATCTGGGAGGATTTAAAATCTGGCACGATCTCCGGGAAAAAACCGGCATCCCTATTCAACCGTATTTAATGGATGAAGAAACATACCTGCAGTATCTGCATCTGGGACAGCCGATCACTGAGCAGTATGCCCAAAAGCTGGCCGCCCTGCTGGAAGACGACGCCTTTGCCCCGTTTCATGCCTTAATAACTCTGATCCTGGAAAAGAAAATCCGCCTGGAACAGGAAGCGATTTCTTTACTGCCACAAAGGTTGTAGCCTAGGAAATGTCTGCCAGGGTCTTTTGTGCCCCTCCCGCCTTCCCCACCTTCCCAGCATATTTATTTATTTTCTATCCGTTCCCATCCCCCCCACAAGACGTGTACATCAGCTTGGGCAGGTATTTACCTGTCTTTTTCGTTAACAGTCCGGGAAAGACGGCAGAAAATACTTCGTACGACTGCCATTGCAACATTTCGTTCTTTCTGCTATAATATCCGTACGATAAATTAAGCAGGAGGTAACGAAAGGTGAACAATACCACGAAAGTTATTACAGCTACAGAGCTAAAGACAAACCTGGGCAAGTATATTGATTACGTAATTGAAGATCACGAGGTTGTTATCACGAAAAACGGCAAAAAAGCAGTAAGGCTTACGCCTTATATTACAGAAATCGAACGCTATTTTACGGTTAAGGAAAAGGCGCTGGATTATCAGTATGGGGGCAAGAAAGTATCGTACGAAGAATTTATGGAGATTTACGAAAAAAGCGAGCTCAGAATGGAGTATATCAATGGTGAAATAGTCCTTTTAACTTCTCCCAACACCTTCCACCAGGATATTTCCGGTAATCTGCATATCCTCCTACGAACATACCTGAAAGATAAGAAATGCAAGGTTTTTTATGCTCCTTTTGATGTTCATTTCTATAAAAAAGACCTCAAAACACCGGATGTAATGCAGCCCGATCTGCTCATCGCCTGTGATTTAGAGGATAATGTTAATGAAAAAGGGCGCTATATGGGCACACCCACACTTTGCATCGAAATTTTATCAAAAAGCACCCGCTCAAAGGATATGGTAGATAAGCTCAACACATTTATGCTGTCCGGCGTAAGGGAATTCTGGATTGTCGATCCCAACAAGCATTCCGTTCTGGTTTATGGCTTTAAGGACTTTGACATCGATGAGCATACCAGCTATAAGCCCGGTGATACCCTGGTTTCTTATTATTTCGAAGGCCTGGAAATTGCGGTAAATAAAATTTTTGAGGTTTAGGCAACAGCTGCTGCATATACCCCCATACCGCTAAGCTTTAGTTTAGGTCATTTCTTCGATAATAAATCGCCCGGTATTATCAGTCATAGGAATCGTGATAGGTCTTTCATTGTTGAGTTAAAATTAGTGGTCCATCTTCCCTTATCGCTATTGTATGTTCATACTGTGCGGATAACCTGCCATCGGCGGTTCTTGCCGTCCAGCCGTTGGAATCCATTCGGCTGGACCACACTCCCTCATTGATCATGGGCTCTATCGTAATAACCATACCCTGCTTTAAAATAAGTCCATTCCCCGGATAGCCAAAATGAGGAACCTGTGGTTCTTCATGAATCGTTGGCCCGATACCGTGACCGACAAATTCCCTGACAACGGAAAAACCCTCAGACTCGGCATAAGCTTGAATAGCATAACCGATATCGCCCAGCCTGTTCCCAGGGTATGCCTTTTCAATGCCTTTATATAAGGAGTTCTTCGTAACTTCCAACAAACGCCTTGCTTTGCTTGATATATTTCCTATGGCGTAAGTCCAGGCGGAATCCGCCAAAGCACCGTTTAAGTTTACTACCATATCAATATTTACTATATCACCCTCTTTTAGAGGAGTTTTCCGGGGGAAGCCGTGACATATCTCATCGTTAACAGAGGCGCAGGTGGCATATTGATAACCCTGATATCCTTTTTGTTCAGGTGTTGCCCCGTGCTCTTTCAAATATTTTTCAACGAAATCATCTATTTCAAAAGTAGTGGTTCCGGGTCCAATTATCTTCGAGATTTCCTTATGGCAGGAAGCCAACAGCTTTCCCGCTTCATGCATCCGCTGGATCTCTTTTTCCGATTTTAGAATAACCATTGGTATTTTTTCCTTTCTGCAATAATAAATAATATTATCTTTCAAGAAGACATGTACCTTTTCCTGCAACATTAATCCTGCAGTAGAATAAAAAAGGATAAGGAACCTCTCCCTCAGTTCCATTTAATTAAGAAGCCACCAATAAAGGCGGCTTCTAATTATCGCTTAAGCGCATAGGAAGAAATCTATAACCAATAATATTATTCCAAAACAAGAGGTATCTCTACAACAAACATCTTCGAACCATCCTTCGCGCTCACACTGTATAGCTGTAAAACCAGCCTGTTGGCTTCAACATCCGCCGGAACCGGGATTTCTTCTTCGAAATAGCCCCAATCACCCATAGCTGCCATAGTAAAGCCGCTGCAAGCCACATCATTGTCTTCAGTCAGCAGCTCATAACTTACATTTCCCTCAAATACACAGGCTATCCCCGAAAGGGAGATCGCCCCTTCTACTTGTTCATCCGGTTTGGGACTGAAAATTTTAATCCAATCAGAGGAAGCAACGATCGGCTGTTCAATTGTTTCCAGACCGTGCACTTTCATAAAATACCTGTCCGGGTCATCGACGTCTACAAAAGTTAAGGGCAGCTTATTATCCTCCACGATAATTAAATCGAAGGGGCTGGTGATAACTGTATCCACCGCTTCGCCTTCTTTGGGGGCAGTAAATCTGACCTTAACCTCCAGTCCGTCCGGCCCCTCTACGACTTCTTTTACTTCTACCTCATAACCGCCTGAAGGTTTCATTCCTTCCGTTATCAGCACAAATCTATGACCATCGTGCATTTTTTCCTGCACGGATGGAATTTCCAGGGAACAACTGATCCAGTTGCTGATTTCCTCCGGCAAACTATCAAAATCCGGTCTGTGAAAACTGTTTTCAAATTCATTTTCCTCAGTAAAATCATTGTTGGCAGAAACGGCTTCCAAGACTTTGACTTTATGGCATCCGTTAATCTGTGCAGGGTAACTTTCGGCAATCAGGCCATTGTAATAGACTTGTATCCGATCACCGGCTTCAATATCATCGATTACAATTTCTGCATCCTGGGGATTAAACAGAGCCACATCGCTGACTGAAACCGTTATCCGGTCAGCAGAGTCTAACTCAGACGAACCCTCTTCAGGTTCGACCAGCAAGTGGGTCTGATTATTCTCGAGGACGATCGCATTAAAGGAAACCTCATCGTTCTTACCTGAATCACCGCATCCTGTTAGTGCCAAAATAGTCACCAGCACACACAGAATTAAAAAATAAGCTTTTCTCAATATACTCCCCCTCCCAAAATAGTCGTTTTTTGTAACTGCTCAGTCTAAGAGATGATCTGTGCAGCTTCGCTTATAAATTAACTCCTGAGCAGTTACCGTTTTTTTAACGATACTCTGTTTTTAAACGACACTCCTTTCTTTTTAGACGAAAGTAATTTGTTTTGGTTCATGATAAGATTGTAACAATTTTTACCTGACCCACTATTTAATTTTTCTATTTACAGGGCGATAAGTATTGATATTTTCTATTTCCCCAAAAGTGAGGCCATACCTTATAATTAACAATAGCGAGGAGCAACAGCAACGTACAAGTAGTAGCGGATGTATTATTTTAATTTGGCGTCAAAATTATTTTTGAAAAGGAGTGAACGTTTTGAAAGAAAAGTATCCGGTTATTTTGGCAGGAGCTATTTTTGGAATTATGGCAGTTTTGTTGGTTTTACTGGGTAACCCTGCCAATATGGGATTTTGTATCGCCTGTTTTCTCAGGGATATAACCGGCGGGCTGGGGTTGCACCGCGCCGCTGTAGTCCAGTACCTGCGGCCGGAAATAATGGGGCTGGTACTGGGAGCATTTTTATCCGCACTTATTTTCAGGGAATTTAAATCCAGGGGCGGTTCCAGTGTCCTACTGAGGTTTACCCTGGGGGTCTTTATGATGATGGGTGCTCTTGTTTTTCTGGGCTGCCCTCTGCGTATGTTAATAAGAATAGCAGGGGGAGATTTTAATGCTCTGGCAGCCGCCCTGCCGGGATATATTTTTGGTGTCTGGGTGGGCACCCTGTTTTTAAGAAAGGGCTATACGCTGGGCCAGGCCACAGAACAGCCCCGGGCCAACGGCTTGGTGGGGCCAACGCTTGCTATTGGGCTGCTGCTGCTGGTATTAATAGCCCCTGCTTTTATTTTTTTCAGTGCAGAAGGACCCGGCTCCATGAGGGCTCCGCTGTTCATTGCCCTTGTTGCTGGCCTTTTGGGAGGCTTTCTGGCGCAGCGTTCCAGATTTTGCACCATGGGCGCGTTCCGTGATTTGCTCCTCTTCAGGGATTACCATCTTTTCTCCGGTATTGTCGCCCTTGTTGTCATGATCCTGGCTGGGAACCTGCTCTTTAATTCCTTTAATCCCGGTTTCTCCGGCCAGCCTGTCGCACACACCCAAGCTGTCTGGAATTTTTTAGGGATGGGAATCGTAGGATTGACTGCTGTCCTGGCCGGAGGCTGCCCCCTCAGGCAGTTGATCCTTGCCGGAGAAGGGGACGGGGATGCCTTCGCTACAATCCTGGGAACTATCTTTGGGGCGGCGATCATGCACAACTTTGGCTGGGCGGCAAGCGCCAACGGCGTACCCGCCGGGGGGCAAGCTATGGTAGTTGTAGTCTGGATCTTGCTGCTGCTCATCGGCTTTGCCGTTACCATGCAGGCCCTGAAAAAAGTTGAGAAACGAGTGCAAGTGCAAGAGTTTACACAGTAACTCTAAATAACAGGTATAGTATAGAAAGGAGTAGAGCAATGGGGAGCAAATATGTCGACTGTTCCGGTTTATCTTGCCCGGAACCTGTTATCCAGGCTAGAAAAGCCATGCAGGAACCAGGAATTGATGAGGTAAAAGTTAAGGTGAACAGCACTGTAGCCCGCGACAACGTGTCCAGGTCGGCCAGGACGCTGGGCTGGCAGGTACAGATAACTTCTGAAGACGATTCTTTTATTCTTACCTTAAAACATTGATTAGAAAGCTTTGATTAGAAAGCTTTGATTAGCAAAAGTAATTCGGCTTCACCTAATCAGGCAGCGAGGGGCGGATAATCAGCACCGCCCCTTTTTTGATCGGTTCCGCAAATTCAAAACCAAGAGGATTTTCCCTTAATTCATTAATAATTATCAAATATTTTCATCGCGGTTATCCCCGACCTCATCACGATTCGTCTGAGAAAGGGCCGGTACATGAACGGCGCTTTAAAATTTTTGGCCGTAATGTTTAGTTTTAAATTCCAGCTTCTCCTGGAATAATCTTGCAGATAGTGCTGCGGGCTTTCACGCAGGCTCTGGGCCAGGGCGAGCGCGCTTCTCAATGCATAGCTCAGTCCTTCAGCCGATGTGGAGCTTATCCAGCCTGCAGCCTCGCCCAGAAGTGCAATACTCCCCTCACCAAGGTATATTTGGGCTGGGGACCGGGGGCGGATAATCAGCGCCGCACCCTTTTTGACCGGTTCCTTGAACTCAAAGCCATAGCTAATAAGTTTTTCTTTTAGCAGGCAAAATTTCTCGCGGGGTTTTCCCTGCGGTGACAGAGCGGCGCCGACTAACAAGTGCTCTTCCTTCGGGATGGTCCAGGCATAAAAGTCAGTAAGCGTACGATCGAAGATCACGGAGAAATACGGAAGATTTTCCGGGACCTTGAACCATTCCTGAATTGCGAGGTATTTTTTTTGGGGAATCTGCGGAGCTAGCATCCGCCGCACCGGTGAAAATGCTCCATCCGCACCGACCAGACACTTTGTTTCTTCAATGTATTCCTTTCCGTTATGTTTCAGCTTCAACCTGATGGAGGTCCCCGTTCTTTCAAATGATTTAAAAAACCACCCGCAGCGAATATCCACAGAAGGCGAGATCAACGAAACAAGCCAGGCATCAAATCTTTCACGGTCGATATTGATATAATGCCTTTGATAATATCTCTCAAGACCGCTCTGGAAATCTATCGTCCTCACGGAAAATAAATATCTATGTAAAGATAGCAGGAAATGGGGTATAATTAAACTTGGAGGAGATTGATGTGGAAAGCTATTAGCGGATAAATAAACGTCAAATGCAGTTTAGCTAACATGAATTTTACATAATTTTTTGGGATTTTTTTTGGAATTATTAGATGGAGGCCTAAGGTGAAACCGCAATACATCAGAAACTTTTGTATAATTGCCCATATTGATCATGGCAAATCTACCCTGGCAGATCGTCTCCTGGAAAAAACAGGGGCCCTTTCTGCCAGGCAAATGACGGCGCAAGTCCTGGATCAAATGGACCTGGAAAAGGAGCGGGGCATCACTATCAAGCTGCAGGCCGTACGACTGGAATATCAAGCCCGGGACGGAGAGAAATATATTTTAAACCTGATCGACACCCCGGGACATGTAGATTTCAGCTATGAAGTATCCAGAAGCCTGGCCGCCTGTGAAGGCGCTATCCTCATCGTTGACGCTGTGCAGGGAATAGAAGCACAGACTCTGGCCAATACCTACCTCGCCCTGGAGCAAAACCTGAAAATCATACCCGTCATCAACAAGATTGATCTGAAAAACGCCGACCCGGATAGGATAAAGAAAGAACTGGAGGGAATTCCCGGCATAGACGCCAGAGAAACCCTGCAGATTTCTGCAAAAGAAGGCCAGGGGATCGGAGAAATCCTGGAGGCCATTGTTAATAAGGTGCCCCCACCCAATTTGAGTAATACCCATGCACCCTTAAAGGCCTTAATTTTTGATTCCCATTATGATACCTACCGGGGTGTCATAGCTTATATCCGCGTTATCGAAGGCTGTGTTCAAAAGGGTGAAAAGATAAAACTTATGAGTACCGGCAAGCTTTTTGAAGTGATGGAGACAGGTGTCTTCCGGCCGGATATGGAACCTTCCGCCGCTCTAACTGCTGGGGAAGTAGGCTATCTGGTCGCTGCTATAAAAAATGTCGAGGATGCCCGGGTGGGCGATACGATCACTTCAGCAACCAACCCCTCAGCAAAACCGTTGCCCGGCTACCGCCGGGCCATACCCATGGTCTTCTGCGGCCTTTTTCCCCAGGACAACAATGATTTTGTGCCACTGCGGGAAGCTATGGAGCGACTGAAGCTTAATGATTCATCCCTGACCTATGAACCTGAAAAGTCCACAGCCCTGGGCCTTGGTTTTCGCTGTGGATTTCTGGGGTTATTACACATGGATATTGTCAGGGAAAGGCTAGAAAGAGAATATGGCTTGGATCTGATTATTTCGGCACCAAGCGTAATTTACAAGATTCATAAAAAGGATGGCCATATGGTGGAACTGGATAATCCAGTCCTGTTACCCCCCGCAGAAGAAAGGGCAATAATTGAGGAGCCCTATGTAGAAGCATCCATCTTTTTACCCGAAGATTATGTGGGGCCTGTCATGGAGCTCTGTCAGGAAAAAAGAGGAGATTTTAAAAACATGGAGTACCTGGGAACAGGGCGGGTAAAACTATCCTACCTTCTTCCTCTGGCAGAAATCATCTACGATTTTTTTGATCTGCTCAAGTCCCGCACCCGGGGCTTCGCTTCCCTTGATTACACCCTGCACGGATATAAAGAATCCAACCTCGTCCTGGTAGACATCCTGATAAACACTGAAAAAGTGGATGCCCTTTCATTTATAATTCACCGTGATAAAGCTTATCCGCGCGGCAAGGAAATGGTGGAAAAACTCAAAAAGATCATTCCCAGGCAATTATTTGACGTCCCCATACAGGCAGCTATTGAAAACAAGGTTATCGCCAGGGAAACGATCAAGGCCTTGCGCAAAGATGTCACGGAAAAACTTTATGGAGGGGACGTAACCCGCAAAAGGAAACTGTTGGAGAAGCAAAAAGAAGGCAAAAGAAAAATGAAACAAATAGGCAAAGTGGACATTCCCCAGGAAGCCTTTACAACTGTATTGGAAACAAATTAAGATAACCCCTTAGATCTTTCCCTAAAGATAAGGTGCTCCATAGAAAACATGATTATATCTCCCGTCGATTTTTCAATTGTTAGAGCTTGGATAGCGAAAGCCCAGGATGTTTACCCCGGGCTTTTATTCCAGTTAGGCCAGTTAGACCAATAGACCAGCTTTTTATTCCTCAAACGCTACCAGAGGGTTGTCTTCCAAAATTTTTTCCACTTCTTCATACCCCGTCGGGAATGCGTAGTTGTAACGTGCCGGCAGGGCAAAAACATATTTGCTGTTGCGATCAAGCTCTGTTGGCCCCACAGGAGCCGCGCCGACGCTAAATTTTTTCTGTTGCAGCGACTTCCACTGCTCAAGGGTAAAGATCATTATGGGGATATCCTGCCTCGGATTTTTTGAGGTCCACTTGGGATGCCTGATGGAAAGAATCGGACCTCTTTCAACCACCCTGCCGCTTTTCGCTCTCTCCAGTGAAATGCCTTCCCACCGGTCATTGACAATGGTATAACCTTCCCAGCTTTCCGGCAAGGAAAAGCTAAAACCATAGCGGGTATTGCGGTAAACAATTGAATTATCCTGCGGTTCGTCGATTACCCTGATTATTTTTGCCTCAGCTGTAACCGGATAGATCATCGCCACGGGATCATCGGTAAAAGTAACTTCAACTTCTACTCCCTTTTTCAGAACACTTTCCCTGAGTTTCCGATCCGTATAGCCGTCATAAATAATAGTATCGCTGCCGATGAGAACGTTTGCCTTATCATAACCATCCCTTTCAGCTTTATCATCTTCTACAAAAATGCTCTTAACCTTTTTGTTACGGTCAAGTGTTACTTTGGTGATCTCTCCCTTTATATCAATCCTTTCTTTTACATCAAATTTATCCAGGGAGGATACCAGCCAGTTGCCTTCATAATTGACAACGGTAACATACTGAGTGTCTGTAAATGTCTTTTTTGTTGAATCCGTGTAGGTAAATACTACTTCGAACTTGTATGTCTCGCCGTTATCTTTAGATTGCTCGTAAACTTCATAACTCTTGATCCATGGAGATGATGTTCCGGTAGACCAGTTCATTTTAACAAAATCGGAATAAGATTCTTCTTTTAGCTCCGGAGCCATCACAGCATATTGCAAAGCACCGTTTCTCGTTTTTACGCCTTCAGCCCATGTTTTTACAGCAGCATTAGGGTCTTTCGGCGCCAGCGCACTCTCTAAAAGAGATATGCGGGTTTTTTGAGCTTGCAGCTCTTCAAAATCGATATCAACAGAATTATGTTTTTCATTCCATTTAATTAACGCCCCCAGCCTTTCCGTAATGGTGCGGATTGGCACTAATATTCGTCCATCAACAACTTTGGGCGATACATCCGAAAATACTTCTTTCCCGTTAAAATACATTTTAATTGGAGAATGAGCAAATACGGAAGAAACCGAGCATAAAAGCAGTAAAGCGATCATCACAGATATAAATATTTTTTTCTTCACAAGATATTCCTCCCTTAAAATCAGTAAACTAATTCCGGTTCATACCCCCGTTGAGTTGGGTTAATCCTCACTACCACGCTATCTCTCTACCAGTATATCTTTAATTATCCAACCCTCGTCTTTTTTCTGAAAGACTGTCGTCACCTCATATTCCCCGTGTAACATATTTTCGCTACGTTGAATGGCTTCATAACAATGCTCAGAATAAAGATCCAGACCATTTTTTTACTTTGAAAGATCATTATTACAACTAATTCACTCCTTTCCGGGTTATTTACCATAATAGACGATAATGCTTTTAAAAAAGTTCCACCGCAAACACTAACAATTAATTCCAATTAATTTAGTATTGCCTGTTTAATATGACATATGATCTAAAAAAGCCACTGACAGCGGCTTTTTAGATCAATTTTTAAACTTACGTTTTTCCTTACGGATTTGCTGCATTAGCTGGCGAAGACCACCGCTATGAATAACGGCAGCCTGTTGTCTTTATTGACAGCCTTTAAGCCGGAGGTTAAGCTTGCCAACTGCTTTTCATTTTCAATATTCCTTTCAAACAGAATCAGCCCGCCGACCTGATGCTCTCTGATCATGGACTCTACGTGGTCATCAACCCTGAGGCCTTCAAACCCGGTAAAAACCATCTGCCCGATCTTCTCTTCCAAAGTCATCTCTTGGAGAATCATGATTATTTCATTTTTAAGCTTTTCTTCCCGGTCCTCTTATATAAAATAAATGGCATATTGTATATTATATATTGCATTTTAAATAATATATTTTCCTTTATACAATTCCCTTTACAGAACAACAAGAACAACTAACAAGTCCGTGAAAAATCCTAGGAAAAGCTACATGAAGAATTGTTGAGAGAAAAACCACGTTCAGGAAACGTTTCCTGCGGAACTTCACTTTGTTTTCGCATCTTTTATATACTCGGAAATGAGGATGCAAAAACCTATCAATAACATTATTATCCCGAAAATAAAAAGTATGCCCAGTCCCAGGCCATCGGCGCCAGAACTATATTGGGATTTGCCGGCTATGATTAAAAACCATAGTTTGGAAGGGTACGCGGTAGACCACCCGCTTTGATGCGGTAAATAAATAACCCCACTTATAATTATTCCAATTGTTTGTAACGCACCCGCAAAAAGCATTACTGCTCCAACAATCGTTTTTTTCACATCGATCCCCCTTTTCCTTTCCCAAAAATCGTTTGCAGGCATTACGCAAACCCGGTTGCACCTAATTTCTTATAAATACGTTTATTCGTCTAAAAGTTTCGAAACAGGTTCCATCCAGGTTAATTGTTTTATCTACCATCCTCTGGACGACCTCATTTCTGAACCTTGTCTTGATGTCATCTGGGACCAACTCTAAAAAAGGGACAATAGAGGGCTGGTCTATCCATTTAATTAGATCTTCTTTTGAACTAAAGTATCTGTCAGTATTTTCTTCCCATACTCTCATTTCCCTAAAATCCTGCCGTTTGACAAGTTCTTCATAGCAGCTTAACTTTGGCATATACCATGGCCATACAAAGTTTTCAAAGTATCCCCGGTACGCAGCTTCGTCAATAACCTGTCGTATAACCTCATGGAAATTGGAACAGTTGCCGTCTCCAGCAAAGCTAAACCTTATTCGTCCTTTTTCCCGCAATGCTTTTCTGCAGCTATCTAAAAGCCTCGGATGGTCCTTAACCCAGTGTAAAGCTGCATTGGAGAATATCAAATCGAACTGGTTGTTAAAATTCATCTTATTGATATCCAAACAGATGAACGACAAATTTGGCTGCTCAATTTCCCTTGCTGTATTAATCATCCCAACCGAAGCATCAATTCCGACTACTTTTCCTTCGGGAACCAGATCGGCCAGCCGCTTCGTTAGCCTCCCGTCGCCACAACCAAGATCAAGAATGTTCTCTGTTCCGGAAAAGGTTAGTTCAGAGACTATCTTATTACCCCACTCCTGCTGATGAGCAGAAGCTTTTTTATATTTTTCTCCATCAAACTCATAATTCCCCATGATTTCTCCTCTGGCAACCTTCTAGCCTTCTATTGTATTGTTCTATCGGTAGGCAATCGTTTTTCGTTTTTCCTTAACCTAAAAAATCAGCGTTCCTTCCCAAAGATAAGGTGCTCCATAATCAACACTGCCAAAACACCTACTACAAACCCATTTCCAAGAAGGGGCCTCAAAAAAACGGGAAATGTGTTTAAGATATGATCCGGCAAAAAAGAGATCATAATGCTCAACATGAGGGGAAGTCCAATGACCAGTCCGTTTTCAAAATGAAAACCCTTCTGGGTATCAAGAACCATAGTTAACCCCGCAGCGATCTGGGAGCACATGATGTAGATAAATATGCCGCCAACCACCACCGATGGAATACCGCTAATAAATGTTATCGCCGGCGGGAAAAAAGACATAACCAGCAAAAACACTCCGGCAGGGACAAGGGCAAACCGTGAAGCGCATCCTGTCGAAGCAATCACGCCGGGACTGAGGGAAAAATTAACCATACCGATCACACCCCAGAGCCCCGCCAGGAGATTAAATACCCCCGTAAATGAAAGCCCCCTAGTAACCCGCACCGGCATATCCTTCAGCTTTAGCACTTCACCCACAGAGAAGATCGACCCCAGATCATTAATGGATAAAGCTAAAAAACATACCAGAAATGAAAGAATAACTCCCGGTTCAAAACTCAAATTGATCTTCGTCTTTAATAAAAAATCGGCAGTAATTGTGGGCTGGTCAACATGCGCTATTTCAAAGCCCTGGGGAAAAAACAGATGATAAACTATTGTTCCGGCAATTAGCGCCCACATAATGAGAGTTGATTTCCAAAAACCCGTAACAAACTTGCTCGCAGCAAAGATACAGAACACAAAGAAGAGGGCAAAGCACAAATTTACCCAGGCAAGTCCCCCGGCAATGGAGGGTATACACAGGTCTATAATCATAGGTGTAAGGGTAAAAGCAATCATGATAAGGATAACCGCCACTACCGGGGCTGTAAAAAGTTTTTTTAGATGGTTAAATAGCCCTGCAGCGCTCACCACTAAAAGAACCAGACCCCCAACCGCAATAGCGGTATAGATTGAACTTATTTCGCTGCCGCTGCTGGCAGCGATACCCACAAGGAGTATTGTTGCCGGTCCCACCACCAGCGGTAAACGGTGTCCCCACAATAACTGCAACAAAAGGGAAATCCCGATAATAAAAAAGACTTTCTGAACATAGATGATCTGCTCTGCTGATTGACTATAGTGCAGGACGGCCACTACTTTCCCCACGATAATAATTGTTGGGATCATAATTGCCAGCCACTGCAACCCCAGGAACAACAGTTCTCCGAAGGGGGGCATTTCATCAAGCCCGTATTTGATTTTCAACGGATCCATTTCTGGAACTTCCTTCCTGAATAATGCTCAAACTATTTGTATTTAATATTTACTTACTCTTACTTCAATATCAGCCCCCTTCTTACCTTCCAGCCAATGATAAGATCGTCGGTTCATCAAGGATGAGAAAATTGGCTCCACCCAGTATAATTTTGGCAAAGGCAGTCTATTTCTCCTTAACGTCAATTCCTCCGAGGATGGCGCGGGCCTGGATGCGCAGTAGACGTGTATCGCCGCTTTTAATGTTGTGTTCAACCTTGCGGCTGGCAATTACCCCGCCATCGTCCTGGTTAAGAAATATAACGCCGCCCAGCACCGCAGAACCCTCATAAACAACAGGCAGATCCGGCGGTATTTTTACATCAATTCCGCCCATAACCGCAGTTAAATCCAGAACGGTCTCTCCCTCGGGTACCTCTGCAGTGGTGATATCCAGGTCCACCCCTCCCATGAAGGCAAGGTAGCTGCTGCTCTCCAGTTTCCAGGGGGATCTGCCTTCTTCAATGCCGCCAATAATGGCAAGCCTGCTGCCCCCGGCAGCTTTTCCCCAGATCAGATTGAGCCCAATAAAAATAATGATTACAGGGATGAGCACTCTCCAGAAATACCTGAGCAGTTGCTGGTCGATGATTCCCAGGTTGCTGCCCAGAAAGAGAACCCCGACAATGATCAGAATAATAGCAGTGACAAACTGTCCCCAGGGGAAAAATACCCTTTCACCACTCTTCCTCCCGGAAGCCCGGACCGACCCCAAAAGCCAGTTTATACCTATCAAAAGCGGTATAACCGGCCAGTAGCTCCAGAAATGTCCTGCATCCACTCCATAACCCAGTCTATCCAGAAGCATCAAAACACCGATAATTATAATAAACAGCCCGATTATCACCCTGCCACTAAAAAAGCGCATGTTAGTTCTCCTCCTGTCCTGTTATCAGGTTTCCAGGTGTGTCCTACCTATTACTATTATAACCGATGATTCCATTGCATAAAGTCGAATTCTTGACTTGATAAAGAATAATTTCCTGCGCGGTGAGGGGTCAGGCCCATTGCTAAATCCGTGAATATCATGTAAAATTAAGAAACATCAGACTGCAGGCAGGGGATAGAGTCGGACAACCATCCTTTATGTGAATAACAATGTCTATCTTTTATACAATTATATTTTCTGTGTTGCGTAGATTAATATTAACTAGAAAAAATTGCAAAGCGCTCATTCATGGGCCTTTTCTTGTCATTTCAATAAACGTAACGCCTGCTCCTAAGTGTATATCTTCATGAGATTATGTGTATTTTTTTTAGACTAATATATATAGTATCTATCTCTATAATTGTTATTTATATTTTTTCACTATTGTAATTCTTGAGCTGAACAGCGCTTTTTACCCTATTTTAAATGTTTTATACAAATAATAATTTTGGCACAATATTTGCATATAAAAATATTAAATATTAAAAAGTATTTTTTTGTTCTTTTATAAATTCCCGGAAGGAGGTGATCATGGAAAAGCATTTAAAGCTCCTGAAGGTTCTGGAAGGTCCT
>CAZQXY010000029.1:0-15491 GCA_964597455.1 uncultured Desulfovibrionaceae bacterium | reverse complement strand
TTCGCTGCGCTCAGAATGACAAAAACCCAATTTAAGCATGTTTTCACACAGTCTGACGGTTCCATCGTCTTCCCATTTTTCAAGCGGTGCGGGGACACACCTCTTGCAGAGGAATGTCCCCAAGTCCTTCGCTTCGCTCCGGAGACGCTCGTGTCCCCAAGTCCTTCGCTTCGCTGCGGAGACATTGGGCGGGGGCATTCCCCGCAGGGGTGTGTCCCCTTATCTTTTCCCCGTCACCGCAGCTTCACTTATACATTAACCCCTGAGCAGTTACAATTATTCTTGTTATCCAGGCTATTTTTCCTTTATTATCCCCTTGCATGCACCAGCTCCTTTCTTTCCTGATCCTCAAATAAATTTCGATAATATTTTGCCGCAAGGATATTCAGTGTGTTAATTTGTTCTATAAAAATGGTATTAGTGTTATTCTATTTGCGGATCCTCGTTTCCTGCATGTGTTTCCTATTTAGGTGTAAGGGGGTTTTTAAGGTAGAGCAGGGAGCCGTCCCCGTAGGCGGAAAAGAGGTAGAAATCTCCTATTTTTTGCGGTTTCTGGCGCATAATCTCCATCCATTCTGTGTCTGCTTCGGGAGTGTTTCCCCATTTGAAACGGTTGCTGAGCCAGATTCCCTCGACCGGTGCCAGCTCCTCCAGTTCGTTCACTTGCTCCAACCGCAGGGGCATTTTTAAAGCCAGGCGGTCGGCGTACCAGCTGAGGATATGGCCGTCGTTGGAGATGATCACTCCTTCTGGAGATACGTGCAGGGAAGCATCCCGGATCGGCTCCGCATAGGCCCGTGGCCAGTCAAGACGGGTGTTTACCTCATGCCATACGGGCATATTTGTAAAAAGGGCTGCTGCTGCAACAGCAGCTAGCAGAATAGCTTTTAAAGACGGATTTTTTAGAAATTCCAGGCCGCGTTTTAGAAGAACCAGGGCGAAGATGATATAAAAAGGCATGAAAATAAAGAAAAGGCGCGGTATGTAATGTACAAACAAAAGAGCTGCCAGCTGGGCGAAAAAACAGGAGGCGATAAAAAGCTTCAGTTTTTTAACTTTGCTTCTTTCCCCGGTGGGGAGGAAGATTCCCGGCAGGGAAAGGGCTGCCAGAAAAGGAGCTATGCCGGTAAATGCCGGATCGGTTACCCCCCGCAGGAAAGTGCCTATTCCTTGCTTGATCTTGAGCAGTATCTCACCGGGATGTTGTAAGATAAAGTCCTTTACGCTGATGATCTGCGGCACCATGTAAAGGGTGTAGGCGGGATAGGATGCTGTAAACATGGCCGGTTCATAGGACTGCAGTGAGAAGAAGGGGTTCCCCGCGACCAGGTAATTGCGCCAGAGCCAGGGGGAGACGAGCAGCAGCCAGCCGCCCAGATAAAGGGCGAGTTGCAGCGTTTTCTCTTTTTTGCCTTCCCCGGAGGACCACCACAGGTAGAGACACGAAAGAGGCAGGAAAATAATAGCGTTGTAGCGTGTCAGGTAAAAGATCCCGGCTACCGCCCCGCAGAATAGAAAAAAGCCCCTGCCCCTTCCGGGGGCTTTCAGCAGGAGGTAAACCCAGAGGGACATTAAAAAAAGGGACATTGGTTCCGTCATTCCCGAGATGCTGTAAAAAAGAGCCTGCGGGCTGAAGATGCAGAGCAGGCAGGTGAAAAAGGCCACCGTCCTGCTTTTCGCGATCTCCCTGGAGAGCAGGAAAAGGGGGATTATGGCGGCAAGATAAAAAAAAGCGCCGGCCCCCGCTGCGACGGTATCGGTAGCGCCGAATATTCTAAAACACCCTGCCAGGAAAAGGGGCCACAGGGGCGCTCGCCAGAGGTTGGGATAAGGTGCTCCGGCGTGGACCAGGCTCAAAGGCGTAAGGTACCTGGAGGTAAAACCCCTTCCCAGGCTGATATTTCGTGCCATACTGACATAATCCAGGGCGTCATTGTAGGGGAGGGCTACAAAAGCATTTACATAGTAGTACCACCAGGTGCCGGCCGCCAGGAGCACTAAAAACGCTATTAGGAGTAAAGTTATGTAACGGTTATTTTTCATCTAAACCTCCATCCCTTCGTTACCGCCTTATCGCTGATATGGAAGCGCGCTGGGGCTAACGCCGCCCCTGTTTTTTATTATAACAGAAACCTTGAAACCTGTGGATACCTGTGCATAGCCTTAACTTGACAAGAAGCAGGCTCTAGATGTATAATGTATACATCAAAAGGAGGGAAATCAAGTGAGCATCAGAACACAAATCTATCTTCCGGATGATCTTTACAACCGTTTAAAAAGACGATCTCAATCCGATGGAAAGCCTATGGCGCAGTATATAAGGGAATCCCTGCAGAAATACCTGGATGAAGAGGAGAAAACAGAGACCTTCCCGGATGATCCGATCTGGAAAATCGCAGGCAGGGGTTTGAGCGAGGATGCTGATTTGTCAACAGATCATGATCGGTATCTTTATTCTCCTGGGAAAGGCAGTCAAAGGGAATGAACTACTTTGTTGATACATCTTTTTGGTGTGCCCTTTATAATGCAAAGGATAAAAACCATCGCCAGGCAAGGTTATTGTGGAAAAGAGCAGCTTCTCAACCCGTGAGGCTTTTTGTTACAGATTATATTTTTGATGAGACTGTTACGCTGGTCAGGATGAGGATAGGCCATGCACAGGCCAACGAGCTTGCTGAATCCCTGCTTCACAGCAAGGTGGTTAATATTCTGGAAGTAGATAAAGGGATCAGGGAAAAAGCCTGGCAGATCTTCAAAAAGTTTGCTGATCAAGATTTTTCTTTTACCGATTGCAGTAGTTTTGTCCTTATGCAGATGCACGGAATAAAAAAAGTGCTGGCTTTTGACCGGCACTTTATACAAATGGATTTTTTTATGAACGAATTATAAACGTTTTATTCGTTTCTGATAGCCACGATGGGGCTGAGCTTGATTGCCCGGTTCGCCGGGTAAAGCCCTGAGGCCAGGCCGATAAAAATAGCAAAGCCCAGTGCACCGGCAGCCAGCCAGACAGGGATAACGGAGATGTTTCCCGGGGCGCCGCCCATCATACCGCTTTGCAGATAACCGGCGGCTACTGTATTTACAATGTAGGAAGCAAGGTAGCTCAACCCCAGGCCTGCAATGCCGCCGATAAGGCCGATAAGCGAGGCTTCGGTGAGGAAGATAGACCGCACATCAACAAAAGAAGCCCCGATAACCTTGATGATCCCGATTTCCCTGGTTCGCTCATAGATGGACATAACCATGGTATTGGTGATTCCTATAGCCGCCACAAAGAGGGTGATCCCCCCGATACCGCCCAAAACTGCCTGGATGGTTCGGGATGTTTGTTCGATGCCTTCCAGCGAATCCGCCATGGAATAGGCGTTAAAACCCCTGTCGCGCAGTTCCGCGGAAACCTTTTTAGTTTGAGCGACATCTTCTGTGCGGACTAAAATATAATTGTAATCATCGCTCGTATCATCACCGCGCCTGGAAGAGGAGGTAGAGGAGACGGAAACAGCCATCTCATTGGCCATAGCCATCCCCTTGACCATGGCCATATCGGGAGAAGAGGCGCCTGTACCCCCCCCCCTGCTGCCCTGGGTCATGAAATCGCGAATGCGCTTGATCTCATCCAACCCGGCAAAGACCTGCCAGGAGTTTGCCATGTTCTTTTCGTCAAGCACACCCACCACCATAAAATTGTAGTTTTTCTTGTTATCCGGGTTATACTGGTTGTAGATAGTCATCGTAATCCTCTGGTTCAGCAGTTCCGCCGGGTCCTGTTGTTCGGGCCGCATTTCGTGGACCATGCCGCGCGAGCGGGAAGCCCGTTCGTCCCAGAAGTTATTGATCACCTGCGAGCCTGCAACGATGGTAAAGCGCTCTTCCGCTGTGGGGAGGTGACCGTGTGCCACGGAGAATTCCAGATCCTCCATTGCTTCTAAGTCCATCCCCACAACGTTCAGGTGCCCCCGCTTGCGCCCGAGGCGGGCCTCCCCGTTGATTTCATAAGCAGGGGAGACGGCCACGACTCCGTCTATGCCTTTTAGCTCCGCCAGTGTTTCATCGTTGAGGCGCCGCGATTCTCCCATTGGGTTGCCCTCGCGGTCGTACTGCATCCCCGGGTAGATGCGGACGATGTTGAGGCTGCCCCACTGGGCCATGCTTTCTTCCATGCTCACCTTAAGGCCGATGCCCAGCGAAATCATAACGACGATCGAAGCGGTGCCGATGACTACGCCCAGGCAGGTCAGTATCGTCCGGGCCTTGCGGCGCCAGAGGTTTCTATTGGCCATAGATAGAACATCCAGTTTACGCATCGAGTAACTCCTCGTTTTCTTTTTTCTTTTTCCTTTTCCGGAGGAAAATGGCTACAGCCGCCAGGATAACGAGAGGAATGATAATGTATAATAAAATTTTGATTAAGGAACTACCTCCGGCATTCGCACCGGGATCCATCATCTCCGGGGGCATATCTCCGGGCATAGGTTCCATCGGCCGGGCCCCCTGGACTTCAAGCTGAAAGGGCTCCTCAACCTGCACTTCCCTGTTATTGTTATCAATATAGGAAAAGACCAGCGTTCCGGAAAGCGTCCCTTCTTCTTCAGGATAGACTACTCCCTGATAATAATCGCTGGCGCCGATTTGCAGATTACCTACAAAATAGGAAGCCTGTTCTTTGCGAAAATCACCCTCCAGCATGACGATAAAGTTGTTTAAGGCTACTTTCCCCACATTTACAAATTCCGCTCCGATAAAGGCGGGCTGTCCGATAAAGGCCATGGGCGGCACTTCGGTGGAGAGGATCTGCAGTTTGCATTCCTGTGTTACGGGGATATTGACCATCTCCTCCACAGAATAGGAGTTTGCTTTTTGATCTTCGTATTCGATGGTAACAGGGACGATATAGGTCTTGGCTGTCGCATTGGGATCTACCAGCAGGGCAACTTTTTTTTCAATAGTAGTGCGCGCAGGGATCTGCTCGATAAAGAAACTGTTGCTCCCATCCACGGGAGAAAAAACAGTTCCTCCAGTTCCTGCCCCTGTCCCGTCGCTTCCTTCAACTTTGATAACGCTGATGGACGTTTTAATATTCTGCACCGGCCTGGCGTGAGTATTTTCGATAAAAAGGGAGAGGGTAACGATATTGCCGGCCAGAATTTTTTCATCGGAGAGGGTGTATTTATTGATGAGCACTCTCGGTTTTCCCAAGGAACCTGCGCCGAAAAAATCAGCCACATTAATTCCCAGGGTTTCACTGGACTCGTAGCTGTTCCCGATAGTGTCCTTATATTTTATGTTGATATCTAAAGGTTGATAATTAACATTCTCTACCGAGTTAACCCCGAGCATGAAGTCAATTCCCATTTCTTTACCGCCTTCTATTGCCGGCAGGAAACTTACATTGGAGCTTTGGGTGATTTGGATATTACTGCCTCCGTCCAAGGTTAAATATATGTTCTTGGCCTGCCCCTCCCCGAGGTTCTCCAGAATCAGCTTTAGTAAATGTTCGTTTTCATTTGCTGATTGTGCAATTGAGTAGGATTTGATCTTTAATTGCGGTCTGGATTGCGTTGTTTGGCTTAAGGGAAGATTTACAGTTATTGCTTGCTGTTTTTCGGTGGATTCTTCGCCATAGATATAAGCAAAATTGAGGTTTACGCTGCTGCTGCTGCGTTCCTCTAAATTTTTTAGCTTAAAGGTTACGAAATTGTTCGTTTCCTTTGAAATCGAGGCCAGGTGCTTGCGGTTGGTGACATCGACTATTTCGAAATTATCCTGGCCGTCGATTTCTATATTAACATTTTTAGCCGGGTTATCGGTGAGATTATCCAGGTAAAAGGTTACATCAAATAATTCGTTCGTATGAGGCAAAGCTGGTTCCAAGGTAACTTCCTTCACCGAGATATTTGGGGGAAGGTCGGCTTCGACCGAAGGCAGCGGAAGGGTAACGGTAACCTGCTGGGACCCGGAACCGCCGCCGCCCTCATCGCGATCGTACCTATAATCGTAACTGAAACTAAGGCCGATCTCGTTCCCTTCACGGCCTTTAATGCTCTTTATCTTGAAATGTATTTGATTTTCTGTTGAGATTCTATGGTAATATTTCCTGTTTGTTAAGCCTTCGGCAAGCTCGAAATTTGACATGCCGTCAAATTGTACCATGATATTTTGGGCGTCACACTGTCCATAATTCTTTACTGTAAAAGTTGCTTCAAAAATATCCTGAGGTTCAGGTTCTTTTGGGTCCAAACGAACGGCTATCACATCTAGCATTGGAGGTTTTTGGTTCTGAACACTATAAATGGTGTGGGAGTTATCTTCTTCTGCAAGTACTCCTATAGGAGAGAAAGATAATAAAAAGATTACGAGCAAGAGAAGTACTTTGAAAATATATTTTTCCATTAAACGTGACTCCTTTCTGTTTCTGCCGAGAAAAATTTATGACAGTTGGCGGGTGTTAATCTATGAAAATGAGTGCTTTTCCCTCAGAATTATGTGTTAAGCTCTTTCCCCTGCAAATCATCTCTTTCTTCTTCTGCGAGGAGGGTGCATTTGTCGTTCTCACTGCCGTTTTCACTGTCTTTAAAGATCATGCCGTCCACCATTTCCACGGTACGGTCACCGTAGCCGGCAACTTCGATATCGTGGGTGACCATAACCAGGGTCTGACCTTTTTCCCTGACAGTGGATCTAAGCAGCTCTAAAATTTCTATTGTGGTTTTGGAATCAAGGTTGCCGGTGGGTTCATCGGCGAAGATAATTCTGGGATTGTTGATCATCGCCCTGACAATGGAAACGCGCTGCTGCTGGCCGCCGCTTAACTCGTTGGGCTTATGCCTGAAGCGGTTCCCCAGCCCCATCTGCTTGAGCAGTTCGCGCCCTCTTTTTTCGCGTTCCCTGGTGGGTACGCCCTCAAATACCAGAGGCAGGACGGCATTTTCCAGGGCTGTTAGGGAAGGAACCAGATTGTAGAGTTGAAAAATAAACCCGATATATTTGCGGCGGAATGCAGCCATACCTTTTTCGCTGATTTTGTTGAGGTTATGGCCGTCAATTAAAATATTTCCTTTAGTCGGTCGTTCCAGCCCGGCAGCGAGGTTTAAAAAAGTGGTCTTTCCGCTTCCCGAAGTTCCTAAAATAGTAAGGATTTCTCCGGGGGGGATCTTCAGGTTGATGTTGTTGAGGACTGGTACGATCTGGCTTCCCATGCGGTATTTTTTGATAATATTTTCTGCCTTGATTATTGGTTTCATAAGCGGCCTTTCTATAAAGTAAATTTGGGGCACTTACTAAGTATGACGTATTTAAGGAAGGTTTGGTTACACTTTCCAGGGAATTTTTTTAAAAAAGATTGTAACTGCTCAGGGTGACAGTTTTCACACAGTCTGCCATCCCCCTGCTTTGCGGATCATCTCTTAGACTGAGCAGTTTCAAAAGATAAAAGATCTTTCAGCTATTCCACTTTGAGCCTGGCAGAATTTACTTGACGGCGGCTTTGCCGGTGCCAGGTTTTAATATTTTCATAAGTAAGTTCCTATGATACAATGATTAAAGAAAAATAACGGAATAAAGAGAGAGACCATGGTTGTGGTATCACACCTAAAGAGACGAACGGGGCACCTCTTTAGGAAAACTATTGGCAGTGGTTTTGCTTGTTGATATTGTGGTTGGAAGGGGGGCACTTGCAGGCTTGAGGGCTGTCAGGTGTTTTTGTTTCAAGGGAAAAAAGTTTATTTTTTTTATGGGCGTCTTGTTTCTGGCGGTAGTATCCGGGTGTGCCTTTACCTTCGCCAGCCAATTTGCCGCTGCCAGTTACGATCTTATCGTCGTGGGTACCGACCCCGAGGGGGTTGCTGCCGCCGTTTCCGCCGCCAGAAACGGACTTGAGGTTTTGCTGGTCGATGAGCGGGAAGAACTGGGAGGGCTTTTGACCCTGGGGTGGCTTAATACCCTGGATATGAACTATGACCACAAGAGAAATTTGCTTACCAGGGGAATTTTTCTGGAATTTTTTAAAGAGCTGGAGGGTACTTCCTTTGATATCAATACTGCACGCCGTGTGCTGGAGGAAATGGTTGTCGGCGAGGAAAGCCTGCACCTGCTTTTGGGGAGGAAGGTTACCGGAGTCAGGGTTAATAAGGGCCAGGTTGTTTCTGTCAGGTTGGAAAATGGCGAACGACTGAGTGCTTACCGTTTTATTGATGCTACCCAGGATGCCTGGTTGGCTTATATGGCCGGGGCCGAATTTACCCTGGGGATGGAGGATATCGGCATAGATAAGAGTCAGGCTGTTACGCTTATTATGGAAGTATGCGGTGTTAACTGGGAGAAAGTTGTAGAGGCGCTTACTTCGGGGGAATACGCCGGGGGCGGCGCTTACAGCACCTCGGCCTGGGGATTTCTGGAGGAGATGAAAGGGTACAAAGCCCTTGATCCGCAGATACGCAGCCGCGGCCCAAACATGGGGCTGCAAAATAATGGGAACATTTTGATCAACGCCATGCATATTTTTGGAGTTGACGGGCTGGATCCCGTTTCCAGGCAAGAAGCTCTGGAGAGAGGAGAGCGTGAAGCGGAATTTTTGGTACGTTTTATGCGCATGCGGCTGCCCGGTTTTGAGGATGCCTGCCTGGCAGCTGTGGCACCGGAGCTCTATGTCCGGGAAACCAGGCACCTGGAGGGGCTTTACCGCTTAACTCTGGATGATGTGCTCGAGCACAGGGATTTTTGGGATAAGGTAGCTCTGGCCTCCTATTCCGTTGATATTCAGGGCACCGGCATGGATGACTGGGGCAGGGTCATGGGTAATCCTGCTCTCTACAGTATCCCTTTCCGCTGTCTGGTCCCGCGGGGTTTGTCAAATCTGCTGGTGGTTGGCCGTTCGGCGAGCTATGATTCCCTGGCCCATGGCAGTGCCCGGGTTGTGCCTGTCGGCATGGCTGTCGGTGAAGCGGCGGGTGTTGCTGCGGCGATTTCGCTGGAGGGCAAAGCGGATTTTCATAAGCTGAGCGGGGAGCCGGAGTTGATCACAGAGCTGCAGCAGAGGCTGCGCAGCCAGGGTGCATATTTAGTGGATTTTGATGTTCCCCACCCTCTTGAGGGACATTCCCTCTACCCGGTGGTCAAAGAACTGCGCTCCCTGGGGCTGGTAACAGGGCGTTATGATAACGACTACCGGCTGGAGCAGCCTGTGGAGATAAGGGATATCTGCCAGATTGTAGAAGGCTGCCTCAACCAGGTGTATGCGGGCCGCTATACGGCACACAATCTTTCCTTCGAAAACCGGATCGCTGTCTTGGAAGACCTGCTCTGGGTGCTGGAAGGTATTTCTGGGATTGAGCTTGATAAAATGAATATTGATAGGCTTCTCTCAAGTTATAATTTTATTCCGGGGAAGCAGCTTCTCAGAGGGGAAACCTTTGCCTTTCTTTTGGAATTTTTACGCTATTTCCCTGAAAATGTTAATTGAGCAGGTAGTGATTCTAGGTTATAATGGAAAAAAAGCCAGGGTTTAGTTTTTAACGGAGGGATTAGATGCGGGAAAAGATAAATATTTATAAGAATATTTATAAGAATATATATAAGTCCTTGATAATTATTATTATGCTGGTTTTTTCCTTTGCACTGCCGGCAGAAGCGTTTCAGTATGAACCGGCGGCACATAATCCTGTTGCTTCCCGGGATAAAAGCGACATCCAAATTCTTTTGAACGGAAAACGGTTGGTTCCGGAGGCTCCTTTATTTATTGAAGAAGGAAGGACCCTTGTTCCGGTCAGGTCTTTTCTGGAGACTATGGGAGCAGAGGTAAGCTGGCATTCTTCTACGAAGGCGGTTTCCGTTGTTCTGGAAGATACAATTATAGAAATGGCTGTTGGGGAAACTACAGCGCTTCTTAACGGCAGCCGGGCGTCGCTTGAGGTGCCCTTAAGGCTGATAGGGAACAGGGCGTATGTTCCCCTGAGGTTTATCGCTGAAAGCCTGGGTGCCGATGTAGGCTGGGACGATGCCGAACGAATAATCATTATTGAAGTGCCATTCCTCGACTTTGAACCTTCTCCAGAGAAGCCCGGGCCAACTCCGCCCTATTATCAAGATCTGAATGTTCAGGCGGATACATATGGTATTTCGCCGGGGGATCCCGCGCGAAAAGTGCTGGATTTACTGGGTGAGCCGGATCGCCGGGATGAAACCATTTACGGGTACCGCTGGTGGATCTATAATGAAGATTATCAAAACTATCTGCAGGTTGGGATAAAAGACGGTTTTGTCGTGACCCTTTATACAACCGGGGAAGAATGGAACTTTGGACCTTTACACCGGGGATGCGGGCTGGATCTGCTTGAGGATAGTTTTGAAATAGCAGATAGACTTATTGTGGAAAGAAATAGAGTTATTTATGAGCTTTACCTCCCAACTCTTGTTTATGAGAACCTGGTGGCTACCTTTTACTGTGATGAACAGGATAAGAATAAAATTATAGCAGTGAGACTGGAGGACAGGGAGGTCGCGGAGGACAGGTTTGGCCTCTTCTACAAATATCGCTTCCGGCAGGGCGAAAGGGATTCTTATGACCAGGGGAAAATGAGGGATGCTGAAGCTGCTGAAGAAAGACAGATTTTTGATCTTGCCAATGCAGAACGATCCCTGAGAGGTTTACCGCCCCTGAGCTGGAACGGGAATGCGGCACTTGCTGCGCTGGAGCATAGCAAGGAAATGTATGATTACAACTACTTTGACCATTTTTCTCCTGTTACGGGGGAGGCCGTTGATCATCGTCTGGATAACCACGGGATTAATTTTATCCTGGCTGCTGAAAATATCGCCCGCGGGCAGCTGGACGGTATCGAGGCGCACCACGGATTGATGAACAGCCTTCTGCACCGTGAAAATATCCTGCATGAAGATTTGCGTTCCCTGGGGGTTGGGGTTTACGGTGATTGTTATACTCAAAATTTTGTCACTGAATTGCGATGAGCATAATCTATTGAAAATCTTGTAGTGGCAAGAAAGAAATATTCCGCAACTGTACAGCCACAAAGATGCTTCATTGCCCGGAATAATAATATCAGTTATAATGTTTAAGAAGGGTACAGAAAGGAACTGAAATAAATGAAAAAAGATTCTGCTGCAGAGAATGCAGGCAAAAAGTCTTCCAAAAAGAAGACTCCCCTCTATAAGAGTTTTTTTCTATATGGAGCTGTTATTATTGTTCTGCTGCTGGTTGCATCAGGGGTATGGCTGATTTCCTTATGGGATCAGGTTCACGTTGCCCTGCCCGGGGATAATTCACCGGTGCCTGTTTCTGAAAAGGAGCGGGATCCATCCCTGCCGGATATTTTAAATGTGCTTATCCTGGGTTTGGACTCGCGTGATCCTGCTTCCAGAACCGATACTCTCCTGGTTTTATCCTTGAACCGGGTAAACGGGGAGATCAACATAATGTCCATCCCGCGGGATATGCGTGTGAATATACCGGGATACGGCATGGATAAAATAAACCATGCTTATGCTTTTGGCGGAATATCCCTTTGCATGGAGGCAGTGGAAGGATTTTTGGATATTGATGTTGATCATTACATGACTACCGATTTTGAGGGTTTTATAAATATTGTGGATGTTCTCGGCGGCATTGAACTGGAAGTAGAAAAAAAGATGCGCTATTACGGTATCGATGTGACTATTGAGCTGGACCCCGGCTTGCAGCACCTTGACGGTGCTAAAGCTCTCCAGTATGTGCGTTTTCGCAGTGATGAGGAAGCGGATTTCGGACGGGTTCGCCGTCAACAGCAATTCCTGAAAACGTTCTTGCAGGAAATCATTACCTTTAAAAATATTTTGCAGGTTCCCCGGCTGCTTCCGGAAATTGCCGATAACATAAAAACCGATCTGGGTCTTGAGCAGGCGCTTGAACTGGCGAATAAGCTAAAAAATGTGGATATAGAGCAGATTAATACCTTTACCCTGCCCGGCGTTCCGAGGAAGATCGATGGAATTAGCTATGTTGTTCCTGATGAGAAGGAAATACGCTACCTGGTAGATAGTTACGTTAAGGGAATTGAAACGAAACAGTCCTGAGGGGATTGATTTGAACTGAGGGGGAAAATGAAGGGACCTTTGCTGCAGAATGACAAAGATGCGGAGAAAAAAGTCAGGGAAGTCAGGGTAAGTATACTAGGGATCGGGGTAGACCGGCTTACCCTTGAGCAGGCTAAAAAAACTATACGCGACCGCTGGGGCAGCAATACCGGGGTATTTCACGTGGTGACCGCCAACGCGGAAATGATTTATCACGGTTCCGGGGACCGGGAGCTGGCCAGGGTTATAAAAAAAGCGGGGATGGTGACGGCCGACGGTGCCGGCGTGGTCCTGGCTGCACGTATCCTGGGCTGTCCTGTCCCGGAAAGGGTGGCCGGATATGATCTTATGATAGAATGCCTGCAGGAGGCTGCCTGCAGCGGCGCTCCGGTATATTTTTTAGGGGCGCAGCCTCAAGTTCTTGGTCAGGCTGTGGAAAGGGCCCTAAAACGATTTCCCGGCCTTAATATTGCCGGCAGCCATCACGGTTATTTTCACGAGGACGACGAAGAAGATATCGTCCGGGAGATTCATGCTTTAAAACCGTGCCTGCTGCTGGTGGCTCTGGGCGTTCCAAAGCAGGAAAAGTGGATTTTTCGCTACAGGGAAAAACTTCCTCCCTGCGCGGTTATCGGCGTGGGAGGAAGTTTTGATGTCCTTGCGGGAAAACTAACCCGCGCGCCTGGCTGGATGCAGCGTGCGGGACTGGAATGGCTCTACCGGTTGGCAAAGGAACCTGCCCGTATCGGACGGGCTGCGGTTTTGCCGGCCTTTCTTTTGCAAGTATTTCTTCAGGCGTTACATATTAAGCGCTATTGAAACCCAAAGCCGAGAACCGGCATCCCAGTATACTGTTGTCAACTAAAATAAGTGAATGATTCAAGTCTACCCCCTGGAGAACCCGAAAAGTACATTAATTCAAGTTCTGCCCTTATAGTTTGTTTAATACGAGATCGCCCAGCTCGCTGGTGGTATAGCCCATCTTCCCTGCGGAGAGGCTTTTGAGGTGTTTGGAGCAGACGTTAATTACCGCCCTTTCGACTGCGGTGGCGGCTTCTTCTTCTCCCAGGTGCTTTAGCATCATTCCCCCGGCACAGATAGAGGCCAGGGGATTAATCATATTTTTGCCGGTATACTTGGGCGCCGAACCGCCGATGGGTTCAAACATGGATGTGCCCTCGGGATTAATATTGCCTCCGGCAGCGATCCCCATTCCCCCTTGCAGCATCGCTCCCAGGTCCGTAATGATATCCCCGAACATATTGTCCGTTACAATAACGTCAAATTGCTCAGGATTTTTTACCATCCACATGCAGATGGCATCAACATGTGCGTACTCCCTTTTAACATCAGGGTAATCCTTCCCCACTTCATGAAAAGCTCTCTCCCAGAGGTCAAAGGCATAGGTAAGTACGTTTGTTTTTCCGCAAAGAGTGAGAGTTTTTTTATTGTTGCGCTCTCTGCAGTACTGGAAAGCGAAGCGCAGGCATCTCTCTACGCCCTTACGGGTATTGATCGACTCCTGGATTGCAACCTCGTCGGGAGTTCCTTTTTTTAGAAAACCCCCGCTCCCCGTATAGAGGCCCTCCGTGTTTTCGCGTACTACGACAAAATCAATATCTTCCGGCCCTTTGTCTTTTAAGGGGGTCTCGATTCCGGGATAGAGTTTAACCGGTCGCAGGTTTATGTACTGGTCCAGCTCAAAGCGCAGATTTAATAGAATGCCTTTTTCCAGAATCCCCGGTTTGACGTCCGGATGACCGATGGCTCCCAGAAAAATGGCTTCATAGTTTTTTAATTCTGCTACTGCCCCTTCCGGCAGTACTTCCCCCGTGCGCAGGTAGCGTTCTCCTCCGTAGTCGAAGGTTTTCAAGTTTAGCTGAAAGTTATATTTTTGGGCTGCGCCCCGGAGTACTTTGAGCCCTTCTCTTACCATTTCAGGCCCGGTGCCGTCTCCCGGAATAACCGCTATGTTGTAATTATTCAATATATTATTGCCTCCTTTTTTCGTGTGTTGAAAAGTCCTTTGTGATTTCTCTCGCGCCGAATCATTCAAATTTGGTTTTAAAAGTGTGCCCTGAACAGGCGATTGGATTTAACGAACATGACGCCCGTTTCGCCGGGGGCGCTTATCCGCCAGGAGCCTGGAGACGCATTTGTTGCATTTAAACTTAATGTCCCCGGCAATGTTTTTGGAAACTGTTTCCTGATCATAGATGCTTTTTTTCGTATCCGGGCTGACCGTGTATGTGCATTCGCTGCAGCGCAGGTGATCAGTGATCAACTTGTAGTTTCCGCCTTCGATCCGGATTGCTTTTCCTTCGACCAGCGCCCTGGCCAGTTTATGGCGTGCCGAGGTAATAATACGGTGAAAGGTTGGCCTCGATACCCCCATACGTTCGGCGCAGGCTTCCTGCTCAAGGCCCTGCAGGTCTTTCAAGCGGATCGCTTCTAATTCTTCATATCGGAGGGATTCTTCTTCTAAATCCTTCAGAGGAGCACCTGCAGGTTTGAAATAGGTAAGATTAGGCAAAAAAGAGACTTTTCTTGATTTTGGGGGCCTCGCCATACCTTTACACTCCCTATGAATTAAAAACCCTGATGCTTAATTATACTGAATAACCATCGAAAGATCAAACCCTAACAATGGTAGTACTATGGTAGTAATGGTAGTTGATATTTTCTTGAGGAAAGCATATAATATAGGTAAGGAAAGTAAGGAATTAAGGGGGGGGTGCCCATTGGAAGTCGCAAAAATTACGAGTAAGGGTCAGATTACGATTCCTATTGATATTCGCAAAAAACTCAACCTAAAAGATGGTGATAAGGTGGTTTTTATTGAAGACGGTGATAAGATTATTTTTGCTAATGCCGCTAAGGTTGCTTTTATGAATATTCAAAAGGCATTTGCAGGTGAAGCCGAACGGCTTGGGCTAAAGGATGAGCGGGATGTCATGGAAATGGTGGATGAAATAAGAAAAGAAATGTGGGAAGACCGTTATGCGGATAATGATTGATACAAATGTCCTCGTATCAATTTGAAATCAGCCGGCAGGTTCAGTAATGCAGGGGTTCTTGAACTGCCGGCTTTTTTGTTTTGTTTTATTTTATTTTGTTTTGTGTCTCATTTTTTATCTACAGCATTTCCGCTTTTTCTTCGCTGGTGATCAGATCATCCATTTCTATGATTCTGGCAAGCAGTTCCGCTTTTTCCGAGCCGGATGAAAGAACGAGCTGGCGCAGAAGGTCCTCACGTAAATCGCGAAGGTTGTTTAAGATTGTTGCAGGCATTTGTCTCCCTCCTTGGTCGAATATTTGGATGAATATTTGTTGAAAAAGGTGGATATTTAGTGGAAATCTAGTTGCTTAATACTATTGTTTTCCAAAGAGGTGTAAAATATACCGAGTTATGACAAAAATGAGAT
>CAZQXY010000028.1:12430-15769 GCA_964597455.1 uncultured Desulfovibrionaceae bacterium | reverse complement strand
CCCTGAATTGTCATCCTGAGCGTTAGCGAAGGATCTTTAAGCTACTGATAACATTGAACTTTTCTCAAATAGTTAAAAATTGTAAATACGGGGAACCCTGCCGCTAATATTACAAAGGATTTCATAGCTTATGGTGCCAAGCTGCCCGGCAAGATCATCCGCAGTAATCCTTTCCTCTCCCTGGCAGCCGCAGGCAACAACCTCGTCACTTTCAGCTACCCCGGGGATCATTCCCACGTCCAGCATAGTATAATCCATGCAAACCATTCCGGCAACCGGAGCTTTTCGGCCTCTGACCAGCATATACCCTTTATTGGAGAGGAGCCTGCTGTATCCGTCGCCATACCCCAGGGCAACAGTAGCAATAGTTGTATCTTTGGGGGCAACGTAAGTCCTTCCGTAACTGATCGGTGTTCCTGCTGCAACTTTTTTCAAGTAGACAATTTTGCTCTTGAGAGACATGACGGGAGATAGTTTAATCTTATCCTTATGCACTTCATGCACTTCTCCTGAAGGGAAATAACCGAACAAGCCTATACCGATCCTTACCATGTCGAAGTGGGTTTCAGGATATTCTATCGCTGCAGCACTGTTTGCAGCATGCCTGAGGGCGATATTTATTCCCTTCTCTCTGCCTAAATCCAGGATATTTTGAAAAAGAACCAGTTGTTTTTTTGTAAAGCTTTTATCCCGCTCATCAGCAGCGGCTAAGTGCGTGTAGATCCCTTCTAGCGAGATAGAGGGCAGATGAGCTACCCTTTCCAGAAAATTTAGCGTCTCGCGGGGGCTGCTCAAACCAAGCCTGCCCATACCCGTATCCAATTTTACATGCACCGCTGCCTTTTTGCCCAGCCCTCGTGCCAGCCCGGACAAAATATTTGCAGCTTTCCAATCAAAAATTGTAGGTACCAACTCCATTTTCAGCAGCGTGGAATATTGATGCGGTTCCGTATAGCCCAGGATGAGAACAGGAGCCTTTATGCCTTTTTGCCTAAGGCGCACACCTTCTTCGAGTGAAGCAACCCCCAGCATGGAGGCCCCTTCCTTCAGGGCAATATTGGCGGTTTCGTAAGCGCCGTGCCCATAGCCGTCCGCTTTAATTACCGCCATTAACCGCACGTTCCCGGGCAAAAAATTACGAAATGCCCTGACATTAGAAGATAGCGCAGTTAAATTAATTTCTGCCCATGCAGGCCTCCCCAGATTATTTATGATCTCCATTTCCGCTTCACCTTAGCTTTTCACCAGCCGCATTCCTTCAACTTCTGTCAACTTCTGTTACTGTAATTTGCTGTAATATTTCCAATAAAAAGCGGATCAATACTTATTTCTATTCCACAAAGCAATTATTTATTCCTGCCACAGAAAGACAATTGCCTCAGACATTTATTTCCAAGCGTCGCTGCTGCAGGCCGTGGTGGAGCAAACAGTATATCACGCAATATATACAGTGTTCCGATAACCTGCTACACTACTTTTCAATCACCCTACTTTTCAATTACCCTGAAAACGCTGTTTATTTTATTAATCGCCGGTGAACTCTGGATATTTCGCAGTGCGGAATTAAAATGTTTTTCTTCAACCTTATGCGTAACAAGAACAATCTCCGCCATACCCTGCACACTGCGCTTTTGGATAATCATATCCAGGCTCACCTGCTCGCCCCCAAAAGCGGTGGCAAGACTGGCAAAGACACCCGGCTTGTCTCTGGCCTGCAGGCGCAGATAAAAAGCAGAAGTAAGTTCGTCCATGGATACAATTCGCTTGTTCTGAAAATTGTTTTCGATAATGCTGTTTTCAACCTGGTGGTTGATATTGCGGGCAACATCGATCAAATCCGCCACAATCGAGCTGCCTGTCGGCAGGGAACCTGCCCCCGGCCCGTAAAACATTACTTCCCCCACAGCGTCGCCCACAACAAAGAGAGCATTATTTTCGTTCAGGACAGAGGCGAGGGGATGGGTTAACGGGATCAGCGTCGGGTGCACCCTGAGCACCAGCCCCCCTTGCACTTCCTCACCGATAGCCAAAAGTTTAATGGTGTAACCAAGTTCTCCGGCATAAAATACATCCCTCTTGCTGAGGCCTTCTATACCCTGCATATAGATGTTTTCAAAACGCACCCGGCTGTTAAAGGCCAGTCGCGATAGTATACACAGCTTATATGCGGCATCCATTCCTTCCAAATCGCTGGCTGGATCCTGTTCGGCAAAACCTTTAGCCTGTGCTTCCGCCAGTGCGGTGCTGAATTCCAGATTCTCAAGGCTCATCCTGGTCAGAATATAGTTGGTTGTTCCGTTGATAATTCCCAGGATACGGGTGATTCTATTGCCGCCGAGGCTGTGCTTCAGAGGCCTGATCAGTGGAATTCCTCCCCCCACGCTGGCCTCGTAATAAATATTCAGGCCCTGTTTCTGGGCCAGCAGGAGCAACTCGTCTCCGGCGGTGGCCATGAGATCTTTGTTCGCGGTAATCACAAATTTCTGATGGCGCAGCGCCTCTTCAATATATTTATGTGCGCGGTCAATACCGCCGATCGTTTCAACAATTACATCAAGATCAGGATCATGCAAAACATCATCAGGGTTCGTGGTCAACAGCTGCGGATTAACCTCAACCGCCCTTTGCCTCTCTATGTTCCGGACGAGTATTTTTTTGATCTCAATCTTAGCCCCGGCGCGGCGGGTCACCTGTTCCCCATTCATCTGCAAGATTTTAACAACCCCGGATCCGACTGTACCCAGGCCAAGCAGACCGACTTTTACAGTTCTTTTCCCCATCTGCACAACCCTCCATTTTATAAAAGAATCGCCTCTCGCATATAGAATCGCCTCTCGCATAAAAATCGTCTCTCAAATAGTGTAGATTAATTAATCCCTTGATATTATTATTCTCCCCCAAAACAAGTTCTCCTGCAATGCCTTCTTTCAGAGCCTACCTCTTCATATGTATATAACAGGTATATATAAAGGGGGAATCAGCATGCGCGCTTTATGGCTGAACAGGTTCGACTACAGCGGAAATACGGAGTCTGTCGCTGAGCTGGCCGAAGGATTCCTGAAAAAGGGCCTGAAAATACATCTGGTGTTAAACGGAGTCCCCCCTTCATTAACTGGCACTTATCAGGAATACATGGACAAAAAAGGGCTGAAAAGCTCCGTCAATATCAGCACCCAGCAGATCCAAAACATGCTTTATTACCAGGGCTGCAAACTGCTGCATGTATTCCACCCGGCCTTTTTCCCCCTTGCCCAAAACCTGAGCAGTTCGCTAAAGATAAACTGGGTCGCAAGCTGCCTGGAGAGTATAGGCCATAGCGCTTACTCCAATGCTTACTCC
>CAZQXY010000028.1:0-12330 GCA_964597455.1 uncultured Desulfovibrionaceae bacterium | reverse complement strand
GCTTACTCCAATGCTTACTCCGCCCTTGCCGGGGCAACCTTTATAACCTGCCCCAGTACAGCATTGTGGAAGGAAATAAAAGGTATTTTTCATTCTTATAAAAAGGAAAAAGTGCTGTTGATACCGCCGGGGATAAAAATACCCCTGCCGGAATTTTCCCGGGAAAAAGCAGATCCGTCATCTGCTGCCCAGCCGGATAAACTGCGCCTTCTTTACATCGGCACCCTGGAAAGTAATCGCCTGGCAGTTTTTTTCAGGCTGAACAAACTGATCGCCGGCCTTAAAGACTGCGACTTTGGGGTGATCTCTGCACAGAGAATATCCGGTATCAGCGGCACACTTTACTCCTGGACACCTGACTGGGACAGGATAGCCCGATCATACGATATAATCATCAGCTCCGGTTTTTTTCTCCTGCGCGCAATAGCAAAGGGGAAAATAGCACTGCTGATGGAAGAAAAATACGGGGGGATTTTCTCCCCCCGAGCTCAGGTACAGGTGCCCGATTTTAGGGCGACATTGATAGACAAAGACAAAGGCAATGGCACAGGCAATGATAATGGCGCAGGTTCAGGCGTAGGCGAGGATCTCTTAAAGCGGGACCTGCAGGAACTGCAAAAACTCCTGGAGCAACCATCCGCCGTAAAACGGCTCCAGGAGGAAAACTGGAACTATGCCCGAGAGAACCACGACCTGGAAATAGTAAGCGAACAACTGGCCCGCCTTTACAGCCGCCTCCTGTAGTGCGACAGCGAGAACCGTCCCGCTGTCGCATCAGGCCTAATTTGTCAGGCTGCTTTGTACTGCAGCAATAAAAAGATAAATTTAACACATGGTTTTTACCGAATATTATGATAAAATATTACTAAAAATGAAATATGCTTCAACATTTGGAGGTAAAATTGTTATGAATAAACAGAACCAAATACTTCTCCAACGGATTACAATTGATCCGAAGGTTATGGTAGGGAAACCTATAATAAGGGGCCTTAGAATCACAGTGGAACAGATTCTTAAAGCACTTGCCGGAGGAGTGTCCCAGCATGAACTTTTTGAAGATTATCCTGAGCTAGAGCCGGAAGACATACAGGCCGTTCTTCTTTATGCCGCGGAGAGAATTGGAAAAGAGCGTGTCTTTTGGGTTGACGCAGTCCTATCAGTAATGAAATGAACCAGAAAATTAAAGATTTGGTAAAGTTACAGCAGTAATAAATTGCTCACTAATAGAAGCGTTAATCCGATGCGACAGGGAGAACCGTCCCCCCTGTCGCATTAAAGATATATTGAGGAACCCGCCCCCAGCAAAAATTTGTTCGGTTTTCTTCCCACGCCTTCCCTTCCCCGGATCGCGGCTTCCTCCCCGAAAATACTTTCCCTGACGGGATTTTTCAAGCCCTTGATGCTCACTCCTTCGAAAAGGACGCTGTTTTCCAGAAAAGAATTTTCCACCACGGATCCCGGACCGATTGAAGTATAAGGCCCGATGAAAGACCCTGTTATGCGGCACTTTTCTCCAATAACCAAAGGACCCTTGAGCCTGCTCCCTGTAACGACGGCGGAAGGCGCAACGCGGCAGAGCGAAACATCCGCCTCAAAAGACAGAGGCTCAGAGAAAGCAACTTCGTCACAGGTCCCCGGCCAATCTGTATCCAATCCGAACATGTGTTTTAGCACTTGCCTGTTTGCCCGCAGCACATCCTCCGGCCTGCCGATATCCATCCACCAGCCGGGGTAGCTGTAGGGGTTTACCTTGCCGCGCATGTTGATGAGCTCCCTCATGGCATCGGTTATCTCCAGTTCACCCCTCCAGGAAGGCTTTATCCTTTCAACCGCGCTATAAATACTCTGCCTAAAAAAATAAATCCCCATTATCGCCAGATTGCTGCGGGGATTTTCCGGCTTTTCCTCCAGGGATACAAGACGCCCGTCTCTTACCTCCGCAATACCGTAAAGCCCGGGTTCATCTACAGGCGTAAGGCAGACAAGGGCATCGGCCTTTTCCTTTTGAAAAGTATACAGCGCTTCCTGCAAGTTATGCTCATAAAGATTATCGCCAAGGACCATCACAAAATCACTGTTTTTTAAAAATGGCCGGGCGGTTAATACTGCGTGCGCCAGACCGAGAGGCTCTTCCTGTACAATAAATGTGATCTTTATCCCCGGCAAAGCTGCTTTTTCCAGTTTTTTTTCAATCATTCCTCCCCTGCTTCCGACAACAATTCCTATCTCTTGAATATTAATCTGTCTTAACGTATCCAAAATATAATAGAGCACAGGCTTATTCGCCACGGGGATAAGCTGCTTCGGAATCGAAAATGTAAAGGGAAGCAATCTCGTCCCGGACCCGCCACAGAGGATAAGTCCTTTCATTCTGCAACACCCCTTGTATACTATGAGCAGCGGCCATTTTGAAACACGAATTTCAATTCGGTCTACGCTCGGTTTACGCTCGGTCTACGCCTCGGTTTACACTCGGTTTACGCTCGGTTTACACTCGGTTTACGCTCGGTTTGATCTTCCGGCTTACCAGACGTAGGGTATCTCTTTTGAATCCGGAGGGAGACGGTATTCATCAGGATTTTCCCGGTTATAGGGCTCGGTAGGGCAATTGAGGAGCAGGACTTCCCTCTCCCCCAGTGCTTTAAATCCGTGAAAAACAAGAGGAGGAATGCGGATAAGGAGAGGGTAGTATTCCCCCGCAAAAAACTCGTTCAGGAGTCCGAGGGTGGTCGAATTTTCCCGGTCGTCATAAAGGACAATTTTGGCCATTCCCCTGAGGACTGCAAAATAATCCGCCTGGAAGAGATGATAATGCCAGGCTTTAATAATGCCGGGATAAGCGGTCGTCAGATAAACCTGACCGAATTTTTCAAAAGAGGGATCATCCCGGCGCAATATTTCCATCAACCGTCCCCTTTCATCGGGGATAAACCTCAGCTCCTTGACGGCTACTCCTTCAATAAGGGGCATCTCTCTCACTCCTCCAGTTCCAAAGCGTTAAACTTTTCGACATACCATTGGGCTGTTGTTTGCAAAGCTACTTCCAGGACATGCCGGGGCTGCCAGCCGAGTTCTCCCCGAATCCTGCCGGCCTTAATAGCATAACGCCGGTCATGCCCGGGGCGGTCGGCCACAAAATTGATCAGTGAAGGCGACTTGCCCAGAATATGCAGAATAGACCCCGCCAGCTCTAAATTCGTCCTTTCTTCCTCCGCCCCGATGTTGTAAACCTTTCCCGCTTCACCTCTAAAAAGGACAGACTCCAGAGCGCAACAGTGATCCTCAACATAGAGCCAGTCTCTGATCTGCAACCCGTCACCGTAAAGGGGGATCGGTTCATCTCGCAGGGCGCTGTTTACAACGGTAGGGATAAATTTTTCCCTGTATTGAAACGGCCCGTAATTGTTTGTGGAACGCGTAATATTTACGTTTAATCCATAGGTCCGGGAATAAGCCCTGACTATGCAATCCGCCGCTGCTTTGCTTGCTGCGTAAGGGTTATTCGGTACCAGAGGCGAGCTTTCCGTAAAATATCCTTTCGGTCCCAGAGCGCCGTAGACCTCATCGGTAGAAACCTGCAGGAACTTTTTGATTTTACACTTTCGTGCGGCCTCCAGCAGATTAAAACAACCTTTAATATTGGTATAAACAAAATTGTGCGGGGAGCTGATGCTCCTGTCAACATGCGTTTCCGCGGCAAAATTGACTACCGCCTCGACATTCTCGCTCATAACCCTGTTTACCGTCTCGCTGTCGCCGATATCCCCCCAAACAAAAAAATAATTCGAGCGTTTGCTGATCTCCTTTAAATTATCCAGATCAGACGCATACGTCAACTTATCCAGATTGATAAACGTAATATCCGGATAGCGGGGAACCATGAATAACAGAAAGTTCGTCCCGATAAAACCGGCCCCACCGGTCACCAAAACTTTTTTATACACCTGGCTTCTTCACTCCGTTTTTTGCCCCTGTTTTAACCCCGGCGACCCGCCGGGGGAAATTATCTCCCTGTGACCTCAACCCATATTGCCTCTTTTTTTGATCTCTTCTTTAAAGCGGTTGTATTCTTCCTCGCTTAAATTTAAGGGCTGATATAAATTAAACTGCGAGATGCCTTTCCCTTCCAGAACCCTGTATCTTTTTTTGGATATTAACCCCGGGCTGTGTTTCTGGAATTCTTCTTTCCCGCTCACTATCTTTTCCTCCCTTACCTGGCATTTTTAATATAGTATGGTTTAAGCCGGAAAAAGGTTAATACTTCAACTCAGTTACTAATAAATTTCCTTTTATTTTATTATTTTTGACAGTAACAAAAAAAACCAAAGTTCATAATATAGATTAGTAACAAACAGGTTTAACCTTTCGGAGAGCCGATTGTTACGCATAAAAAGAAAGGAGTGTATTAAATGGCTGGACCAGCAATTGATCCGGAAACCTATGAATTCCTACTCCCCGGACGTTGTCCTGTAAATGAGTACACTGGAGTACCGGAGTGCCCTCCCCCCACTGAACTTGACTGCCTTGTTGCAGAGAAAGTTTTTGACCAGTGCTTCAAGGAGGATATTATCGTAAGAAATTTCCCGATTCCTGTTGCCGCAGGTGAAGCCTGTGATAACGTGGATTTAACCCGAATCGACAGGGTGGTCTGCAGAGTCCTTTCCGCCGAGTGTGTAGTGGTCGATGTCGGCCCGCCGCTGCCCGGAACGAATAATATCCGCTTGATTACCGTCAGGCAGGACGTAGAGCTGGAAATCGAACTGTGGGACGACAATCCGCCAATCCCGGTACTTCTCTGCACCTTCACCGAGTCGATCACGGACTTCTTTAACCAGGTTCCGTTATATGTGCCGCCTCCGGGAGTGCTCTTTGGTCCTGCAGGCGGGCCCTTCGTATTCTGCGAAGTTGTAGCCTTCACCTGCTACTGCACACCAGAGACAGTTCCGCCAGGAAGCCCGGTTAACCAGGTTATCTGTACCGTTAAGATCTGTAAAATTATCGAAGTTACAGCCTTTATCAAGCTTCTTATCCCTGTCCTGGGCTTCTGTGTCCCCAAGCCATGTGAAGCAGCACCGCAACAGATCGAAATCGAATGTCCTCCTATTTACTCCCTTTTCCCGCCGCAGCAGGATGATCTTATCAATAATACCTGAGATTAATAGACTGTCAATTCCAGCGGGTAATAGACAATGCTTCTTCGGATAGAAATGTAGTTTTCCGAGTAAAGTAGAAAAGGGATTACTTTTCGCGCGTCAGATTGAGAGGGAGGGAGCCATCCCTCCCTCTCATTTTTTTATAGGGGATGAACGAAGATGAGGGTACTCATTACCGGCGGAAGGGGAATGCTGGCTCAATCTCTGGCGCAGAACTTTGCACTGGACGGCTGCACTTTGTCTGTATTATCCAGGGGCGAGCTGGATATAACTAATCTGGAACTATTCCAGGAAAGGGCAGAATTCTTTAAACCGGACTTAATTTTGAATGCCGCTGCCTTTACCGGGGTGGATGAAAGCGAGCTCTTTCCGGAAAAGACATTCCAGGTTAATGCCCGGGGAGCTGAAAATGCTGCCCGGGTAGCCCGGGGACAAAAAGCACGGCTTGTACATTTCAGTACTGATTATGTCTTTGATGGCGTTCAACAGGGAGCTTACCGGGAGCATGATCGGCCAAACCCCCTTTCCGTTTACGGCAAATCAAAACTTTGTGGTGAAAACCTCGTCAGAAAAATACACCGCATGCACTTTATTGTGCGTACCTCCTGGCTTTTCGGAGAAGGCGGAAGAAATTTTGTCAACACGATTTACCAAAAACTTCTCGGTGGCAAAAAAATCCACGTAGTCAATGACCAGGCAGGTTCCCCGACGTACTGCAAAGATTTAGCCGCAGCTATAAAAACCCTGACTAATACCTCCGCTTACGGTACCTACCACCTGAGCAACAGCGGCTGCTGCAGCAGGTTCGAGCTTGCCCGTGGGATAGCGCGTTACTGCGGATTTGGGGATGATCTTATTGCCCCTGCCAAAAGTACAGAGCTGAACCTGCCGGCCACCAGGCCGGCAAATTCAACTCTCGACAATTACCGCTGGAAATTTTCAGGCTTTGAACCGCTGAGGGATTATCGACCTGCGCTCGCGGAATACCTGCATTTTCTTCAATTTCAAAAGTACCGCGTTTAATCAATATAATGCTGGACCATGATGATCCCCGGAACATTTTTTAAAGAACTGATCCCGATACCCACCTGGCTGTAATTGGGGCTGAGCATGATCTCCCGGTGGCCTTTTGTGCTGTATAACAGCTGTATATGGGCCTGGGAGACATTCCCCGCCTTGGAAAGGTTTTCAGCTGCCCTGCTATAAGAAATACCAGCGTCCCTCAGCATTTGTGCGAGGGAACCGTAGGTAGGCGAAACATGGCTGAAATAATTATTTTCGGCAATATCCTGGGCCTTTAACCTTGCCGTTTCAACCAGTCCGTAGTGAATTTCCAGCGGGGGCAGGTTATAATTTGCCCTGGTCTCATTTAACAGGGCAAAAGCCTGAGCTTCGGCCGACGTCAGCCCTGATGGCTTCTCCGGTTGCTGCGGAGGATCTGGATCCGGCGAAGGTCCGGGATCCGGTTCCGGCTCCGGTTTTGGAGAAGGTGATGGGTATGCAGGGTTGGACGGTGCGGGAGGTATATAAGCGTCCCTGCCGCGAACGCTTATATAATCGCCGGGGGCGGGAATATAGCCGCTGTCACCGTTATCATTTGAGCCGTCCCCAGGGTCAGGAACGGGAACGGGGTCCGGATCGGGTTCTTCAATTGGATCCTGCGGTGTAGGCTCCGGCGGCTCAGGATCCGGGGAAGTCTGTCCCTGATCACCGTCAGAAGGATACAGGATTACACGCTCTCTGTCAAAAGTGCCGCGAAAAGCCTCCGCCTCCTGCAAGGGTAACAAGATAACGCTGAGAAAGATTGTTAAAGCCAGGCAACAAAAGATTTTCTTACGATCCATAATTCTCCCTCCTTATTTTGTTGATATTATACAAATTTACAACATATTAAACAAATACCCATAAACTGTAGAAGGGTGTAAAAATTAGGAGGCTGCTCCTGCCTCCTCCTTCTCAAATGTTATTTTATAGAAATTATATATAATACCAATAAATACTAATAATTGTCGGGCAAAGCTAATAATTATTAAAGAGAACGACTTTTAAAAAGGATTCAATATGCCATGGAAGAAAATCGGCTTTTTAATACCGGCACAATTCCTTTGCTGATATCGGGGAGCACGGGGAAACACTATTTTGAACTGGACGAAAGCGGACACCTTAAATATTACCTTAATCTTAATAAAGAAGGGGACAATAAAGAAAAGGACAGTTGCTGGGCCTGCATCTCAGAAAATATTATACAACGAAAAATAAACGGTTTTGATGCAACCGTGGATAAGTTGGGAAACACGCACCTTCTGGGATATGACAGGGAAGGAAGCATCCTTTACCTGTGCCTTTCCCCAGATGGGACAGAAAACCTGTCCCCCTGTCACGTGGGAAACCTGATCCCCTGTCCCGTGTCCTCCTGTCCCGACGCTGCTTCCCTTATAAAGAAGGAAGAAGGAAGGCAGATAAGTCACCTCGCCTGCTGCACGGATAATGAAAACCGCCTGCACCTCCTTTACCTGGCAATAAACAGCGAGAAAGAAATGTGGTGGCTTTTCTATCTCCGCCAGGAAGGTGGCCAGTGGTTAGAAAAGGTGGTTCTGGACTTCGGCTACTTTCAACTGGAACAATGCGGTATTATCTTTAGCGATCCCCTCGACAACCTTTTTCTCCTGCACAGGCTGTACGAAGAAAAAGGCTACTCGCTGGTATTGCGCAGTTTCAAAAAAGAATCAAATCTCCCGGAACAGACTTTCTATCTCGGGGAAAAACAATTTAATTGCTTTTTCCCAGACGCCCTGATTACCCCGGATAATTCGCTGCATATTTCCTGGATCAGCCGTAAAAACAATATCATGTTTATCAACTACGCCCGGAGAAGCCCCCGAGGGAAATGGGGCAATAATTTGTGCACCGAGATTTCACAGGGATCTGCCCTGCTTGCACCTCTTTTTCTTATAAAAGACGTGCTTTTTTTAACCTGGCAAAATAACAAGATGCTTTTCTGCCTTGTCTCCCGCGATGGCGGAGATAGTTGGAAATGGGGTACAAAAATTGAGCTGGAAGAGACTAGCCGGATGATCCGTTTTCGAAGGGAACTCTGTGCATTAAATGATCCCCCCTGGTGGGGAAATTACACCTTCTCTCCGGCCTCCCCACCGGAAACATATATGCAACCGGAAGTGACCCTGGAAGTGCCCCTGGAAAGTCAGCCGGAAGAAGGCAGCGTCTCCGGAGAATTAGAAATTCTTGATCTGCTCACCTCCAGGCTTTTAACCGGCTATGACAACCTGCAGGCAAGCAATACATTTTTAAAACAGAAAATCGACCACCAAAAAATAGAACTTGCCGACCTGTATTCAATCAACCTGGCAAAAACCAAAACTCTACAGGAAAAGCTTACTTCGAAAAATATAGAAATTACAAAAATGAAAAAGATATTTCAAAATAGCATAGGTGAGCTGAAGGTGAAAATAAGCAGGGAAAGGGAAGATCTGCTTTCGAAAAACGAAGAGCTTCAACAGCAGATAGGAGAGCTCCAACAGCAGATAAAAGCATTAAGGGCTGAAATTGAGAAACGGGAAAAAAACAACCTCCTGCTGACCAGGGAATTAGCCAAGTTTAAAGAGGAAATAAACTTGATCAAAAAAGAAAACGAGTACCTGCATAAAAAGAGTATTACCTATTACCTCAAGAAGCTTATGAAAAAGAACCGTGATTAAAAAAGCTTTAGCCTTTATTAATCAGATCATATATTTCAAGCATTATATTTTCAGTCATTATCCTCCGGACGGCTTTTTATATTTCCTGCTACTACCACCCTTATTTTTTAACTTTTTCATATTTTCTACTGGCTCGGCCTTCAGCAATCCATCATAAAAAAACTTATATTTTGTATAATACCCCGAATCTGGAACAGATAATGAGGAACGTGCTATTCTTTTCTTTTTCTCCATTGCCATAAGGTCCGCTGCAACCGGTTCCGCTCTACCGCTTTTTCTCTCTGACTCCTCTTTGTCAGTTTCTCTCCCTGACTCCTCTGCTTGAAAAATATCTTTTGTCGGTGAATCTTCTTGCGCATGTTCTTCAAAGATCATTCTAAAGAAATCATCCGCTGCGACACCACCCTGTGCAATATTTCCGCGGCCGGCATAAGTATCAGCACTATTGCTGTCTTCTCTTTCCTGCGTTATGCTTTTACCTGATTCAGAACCTGCGCGATCGGGTACAGCTGCAATACCGCCGTCAACGGTAATGGTAATTTTAAAGGGGATATATTTGATTCTGCCGAGAAGAGGAAAAAGGGAGCTTGAAACAGGTGCGGAATTATGGTTATATCCGGCCTCGCAGATTAAATTGTCCGGTATATTATTATCCATGCTTCCGTCATGAAGAATATAAGAAAACCCCCGGCGAAATACTTTTTTGCCCGCTTTTATTTCTTTTATCCCATACTTTTGGTAATCAACGCTTAGTTCGTAACTTCCCCAAATATAGCTGTCCCCCTCTCCTGCTTTTTTCCCGTAACCGGCACGAAAATTTTCCATCTTTATGGATACGATACGGTAAAAGTTTGAGACAAAAAAAATGAACCGGTGGTCGAATTTTTTTAATAAAAGCCTCTGCTCCACTTTTTATATCCCCCCATAGTATAGAATTTTTCCGCGAATCAGTACTGCCCGGATCAAAGTGGGACAGCGCCGCAGTAGGAGATCACAGTAGGAGACATTGTTCAAGCGCTTCCACGGAATGCCCTGACTTTACCTGGACGCTGACCCATCCATTTCATCCTGAGAAAATTGCTATAAACAGCTTAGGCTGTCACGACTCACCCGACAATCTCTTCGTTACCGACATCCAGTCAGCTGGTTCCCATTACCCTCAACAACTTTTAACATCAACGTAATCTCTCAAGCTACAGCTGCGCAGACTTCTTTTGTTAAAAATCACTATGCCCTCGCTGGCATTATCCAACATCTTGCGACAATCTTCCAGGTTGTATCCACGGCGGGAAAGCCTTTTTTCCATAATCTCCTCGGGCTTTTTAATCAACTGAGCCAAGTTAAACCAATCCTCCTTCATGCCTGTCATTTAAATCCGTTTTTATATCTTATGAAAATTTTACTAAAGTGTTACAGGTATAACCCGGCTCTCCCAAAAGAGCTGCAACAACGTTTTCCCGCCAAAATTCAAACGATAACGTCCCATTCAGTGCCCGGTATTATCCCTTATAAAGACTCCATTTCTGTTTAAAAATCGCTTTATTCCTATGATATAGCTCAAGCAAATCGATATTATTGGCCAGAAAGGTACGATGCGAAAAATGATAAACAAAGACATCACCGGCACAAAACAGCTTAAATCCCGCCTGCTTTGCCCTGATGCTATAGTCAATATCCTCGTGGGTTCCTATACCGTATGACTCATCAAAATAGCCAACCTTTGCAATCGCTTCCCTTTTTATGAGGATACAAAAACCCACCAGCTTTTTGACCTCAAACCACTTTGAAGGATCCGGCCGGTTAAAACGGCCTGCAAACTTATGGAAATCCTGCGTATTTTCAAATTCCTTATCGATCCTCTGGATACCGTTAATATGGTTTCCCCTGGGGCCCACCATGCCAATCTCCGGGTTGCCCTTTGCACAAGTAATCAGATTGCCCAGCCAGTTAGAACTGACGATACAATCGTTATTGATTAAGAGAAAATAATCGCCGCTGCCTGCCCTGATGCCCTGGTTGTAACCCCGCGAAAAACCCAAATTAGTTCTGTTATGAATTATACGCGCCCCGGGAAAAGTATTAAAATACTCTCTTGTTCCATCGCTTGATCCGTTATCGACCAGGACAAGCTCATAAGGGACGTCGGTATATTTGATAATCGATTGCAGGCAGGCCTTAGTATACTGCAGGGCGTTATACGCCGCCAGCACAATTGAAACTTTAACGTTTTCAGTAAGCATGTTTAATTTATCTCCTCAAAGCATTTTATAGTCTTTGATTTCTATTTTTATGATATTTTATTGAAAGGGAATTGTGAATACAATTATAATGGGGGATAAGGAAATATATTTTAGGGTAAATCTCTGCTATAGGGCTGTTTCGGTCATAATATCATCTTCAGAATTAACTTTAATGTTTAAGGAAAAAATAACCTGGAAACACCAAACGCCATGACGTTATATGTTGGGTCCGAGTTTTCCGGAAAAAAGCTTATGGAGGAAACAAGGGTGAGCAATAAGTATGGTCAGTGGAGGCTATTAACCCGCTGCATTTTTTACATTTTGCCGCAGGTTGCAAAGGAACTTAAGGAATGGAAAAATTTCCTGGCAGCTTCCCCCCCTTCCCCCCTGCACCGGCAGGCGTTAAACAGCATTCGTACCAAGCGCTTCCACTGTCAGGGGGGAGCGGTTTACGCGCTGCTCAATCCCGCAGCGCAGCATCACCTGCTGCCCCTGATCGTTTCGCTGCAGACGATCAGCGACTACCTGGATAATCTCTGCGACCGCATAACGTGGAACGTAGATCTGAACACATCCATCGGCAGAGAGATCCCCTCCTTGAGCAGCCGCATAACCTGGGATGAGCTTTCCTCCTTAAGCGACCGCGAAAAAGACCGCCTAATGGAAAGGGGGTTCCGGCAGCTGCATTTATCCATGGCAGTAGCTCTAAAACCCCAAGATCTTTTGCGAGAAGATTACTATAAATATTATCCGCTCCGTGAAGACGGGGGCTACCTGGAAGCACTCGTAAACTGCAGCCGGAAACACCTATCCGCGCTTCCCGTTTACGAAGAAGTGCAGAAAAAGGTGATTTTCCTGGCAAACCTTTACTGCGATCTGCAGGCCTTAAAACACCTTTCCCTGCAACACCGCAGGGAGTACCTGGAAGAATGGTTCCAAACACACCATCATAAATATCCTTTTTTGTTATGGAACGAATTTGCTGCAGCGGCAGGCTCAACGCTGGGGATATTCGTCCTTTTAGCCGCAGCTTCGCGCCGGAATATTACTGCAGAGATGAGCGAGCTGCTCTTCCACTGTTATTTCCCCTGGATCTGCGGCCTGCATATACTACTCGATTACTTTATTGATCAGGAAGAGGACCGAAAAGAGGGTGATCTAAATTTCGTCTTTTATTATAAAAACCAGGAACACTGCTTCCAGCGCCTGGTTTTCTTCCTG